>NZ_JBKJFM010000247.1:0-4968 GCF_046614825.1 Streptomyces nanhaiensis | reverse complement strand
GCCCCGCCGGCAACAGCGACCCCGGCCCCGAGACCCACACCTCCTCGTCCTCGGCCAGCTCCCCCAGCACCCGGCAGTACGCCGCGAACATCTCGTCCACCACACCCGCCGGGAACAACTCCTCCACGGCGGGCCAGCTGATGTAGAGCCCCTTGCTGGTCTCCAGCACGGCGGCGTCCAGCCACACCTGGGGGGTCTGCACGGACTCGTGCACCATGTCGCCGAGCCAGTCGAACAGCGTCTCGCCCTGGTCCCCGGTGTCCTGCACCAGGGTGGAGGTGAACACGATGGGCATCACCGAGCCGCTGCTGCCGCGCTGCCGGGCCAGTTCGCGCAGCACGTCGACGCCGTTGACGTAGCGGTGTTCCAGGTCCTCCCAGGCGCGCTCCTGCAGGGCGCGGGCGATCCCGGCGATCCCGCTGTGCTCGGTCAGGTCGATCGGCAGCAGGTCGAACGATGCGAACTCGCCCACGAGCCGGTCGGCGTCGGGGTGTACCGGCAGCCGGTTGATGACGGTGACGTTGAGGCTGAAGCGGGGACTGCGGGACCAGCCGCCGAGCACGGTGGCGTAGACCGCGAGGAGCACCGCCGACGGGGTGACGCCCAGCGCCGCCGCCCGTTCCTTGACGCGCTGCCAGGCTGCCCGGTCCAGCACGTGGCTGCGGGGGGTGAAGCGCGGGTGCTCCAGCTCCGAGGGGGCCACGGCCAGCGGCAGTTCGGGGGCCGGGGGCAGTTCGGCGGCGCGTTCGCGCCAGTACGCCAGGGACTTCTCGTACAGCGGGGTGCGGCGTACCCGTGCGGCCGCCAGCACGTAGTCCCGGTAGGAGATCTCCGTTTCGGGCAGTTCGGCGCCCGGGTCGGCGTAGAGCTGCCGCCATTCCTGGAGGAGGATGCGGATGCTGCCGATGTCGGCGATCAGCAGGTCGAAGCTGAGGAAGAGCCGTGTCCGGTCCTCCGGGAGGAGCACGGCGGTGATTCCGAACAGCGGCCAGGTGTCCGTGGGCCGCATCTCGTGGGAGATCCGCTCGCGCAGTCCGTCCAGCCGCTCCCGGCGCTCCCCGGCGGTGGCGTCGCGCAGATCGACGCGGTCGAAGGCGTACGGGCCGGGGTCGGGCAGGATGCGCTGCCGTCCGTCGTCGGTGAGGACGGCGTTGAGCATGGGGTGGCGCCGCATCAGCCGGTTCCAGGCGGCTTCCAGCCGGTCGAGGTCGATGCCGTGGTTCTCGACTTCCCAGTAGATGTGCGCGGCGACGTTGCCGAGGGTGAAGTTGCCCATCCGGCCGATCCACTGGGCCTGCTGGATCTCGGTGAGCGGGAAGGGCTCGTGGAGGTTGTCCGGGTCGGGGACGGCGACCGGGAGCCGGTCCTCCGGCCCGGCGGTGTCGGCCGCCTCGCCGCCGTACCGCGCGACGATCTCGGCGAGGGCCGCGACGGTGGACGCCTGGACCAGTTCGCGCATGGGCACCGCGATGCCCAGCTCCTCCTTGATCCGGGCCACCACGCGGGTGGCGAGCAGGGAGTGGCCGCCCAGCTCGATGAAGTTGTCGTGCACGCCGACGGGCGCGATGCCGAGCAGGTCCTGCCAGATGGCCGCGATCTTCTCCTCGCGTGCGTCGCGCGGCTCCTGGTACGGCGTCATCAGCTCCGGACGGCTGTCGAGGGCCGCGGCCGCGTCGGCGGCCTCGGCGGCCCCGGTGGTCTCCGCGGTCTCGGCGGCCGTGTCGCCGGGGACGTCGGCGACCGGTTCGCCGGCCTGCTGCGGGCCGTCCGGCGCCTCGATCCAGTAGCGGCGGCCCTGGAAGGGGTAGCCCGGCAGGGCTGCCCGGTGGCGCAGGCCGCCGGTCTCCAGCGCGCCCCAGTCGAGGTCGGCGCCGGCCGCCCACAGCCTTCCGACGGCCGACAGCAGGGAGTCCTGCGCGGACTCCTCGTCACCGGGGCCGGGGAGGGTGGACAGCACGGTGCGGCGCAGGGCGCCCTCGGCACCGCGGGCCAGGGTGGTGAGCGTACGGCCGGGGCCGGCCTCGACGAGCAGCAGGTCCTCCTGCTCCAGCAGTCGCCTCACCCCGTCGCCGAAGCGGACGGCGTCACGGGCGTGGCCCGCCCAGTAGGCCGGGTCGGCCGCCTGCTCGGCGGTGATCCAGTCGCCGGTGCGGTTGGACAGGTACGGGATGCCCGGCCGGCCGGTGCGGAGCGAGGCCGACTCCTCGGCGAGCTCGGGCAGGACCGGCTCGATCATGGGCGAGTGGAAGGCGTGCGAGGTGTGCAGCCTGCGGTGGCCGACGTCGCGGGCGGCCAGTTTCCGTTCGAAGTCCTCGACGCGGTCGTGCGGGCCCGCGACCACGCAGAGTCCGGGCGCGTTGACGGCGGCGAGGGAGAGGCCGTCCGGCAGCAGTTCGCGCAGGGATTCCTCGTCGAGGGCGACGGAGAGCATCGCCCCGCCGGGGAGCTGCTGCATCAGTGCGCCGCGCCGGGCCACCAGCCGTAGGGCGTCGGGCAGTTCGAGGACGCCGGAGCAGCAGGCCGCGGTGATCTCGCCGACGCTGTGGCCGAGCATGGCGCGCGGCCTCAGACCCCAGCTCGCGAGCAGTCCGGCCAGGGCGTACTCGACGGTGAAGAGGGCGGGCTGGGCGAACTCCGTGCGCTGGAGCCTCGCGGCGGCCTCGCGCGGCCCGGCCGGGCCGGTGTCGTCCGGGTACAGCAGTGAGCGCAGGTCGTGTTCGAGGTGGGGGCGCAGCAGCTCGGCGCACTCCTCGACGCGCTCGCGGAACACCGGTTCGCCTTCGTAGAGTTCGCGCCCCATGCCGGGGTACTGGCTGCCCTGGCCGGGGAAGAGCAGCGCGATCCCGGCCGCCGCCGGGGCGTTCGCCGTGGCGGTGCGCACCGGGTCGGCGCCGGCGAGCGCCTCGGCGGCTTCGCCGGCGTCCCGGCCGATCACGATGCGGCGGTGCTCGAAGGCGCGGCGCCCGGTCTGGAGGGTGTGGGCGACGGCGGGCAGCGGTGCGGCGTCCGGTGCGCGCAGGGCGGCGGCGAGCTGCGCGGTGGCCTCGTCGAGGGCCTTGGGGGTGCGTGCGGAGAGCGGCAGGAGCTGCACGGTGCGGCGGGGTTCCGCCGCGGGCAGGGGCTCGGGGGCCTCCTGGAGGAGGACGTGGGCGTTGGTGCCGCCGAATCCGAAGGAGCTGACGCCGATGCGCAGCGGCACGCCGTCGCCGGTCTTCCATTCCTGGAGCCGGTCGTTGACGTAGAAGGGCGAGTTCTCGAAGTCGATCCGGGGGTTGGGGTCGGTGTAGTTCAGGCTGGGCGCGAGCCGGCGGTGCCTGAGCTGGAGTACGGCCTTGATCAGGCCGGAGACGCCCGCGGCGCTGTCGAGGTGGCCGATGTTGGACTTCACCGAGCCGATGGCGCAGAAGCCGGTGCGGTCGGTGCCGGTGCGGAAGACCTCGGTGAGCGCGGCGATCTCGATGGGGTCGCCCAGCGGGGTGCCCGTGCCGTGTGCCTCGATCGCGGTGACGGTGGAGGGCTCGATGCCGCCGATGCCGAGGGCGCCGGCCACGGCCGCGGCCTGGCCGTGCACGCTGGGGGCGGTGTAGCCGACCTTGTCGGCGCCGTCGTTGCTGATGGCGGAGCCCTTGATGACGGCGTCGATGCGGTCGCCGTCGGCGCGGGCGTCCGCGAGGCGCCTGAGGACGACGAGGCCGACACCGCTTCCGCCGACCGTGCCGTTGGCCCCGGCGTCGAAGGGGCGGCAGTGGCCGTCCGGGGAGAGGATCATGCCTTCCTCGAAGCGGTACCCGACGCGGTGCGGCACCCGTACGGTGGCGCCTCCGGCCAGAGCGACGTCGCACTCGTGCGACAGCAGGGCCTGTACGGCCATGTGGACGGCGACGAGCGAGGAGGAGCAGGCGGTCTGCACGGAGACGGCGGGCCCCTCCAGCCCGAGCTTGTAGCCGATGCGGCTGGCCAGGTAGTCTTTGTCGTTGGCGATGAGCAGTTCGAAACCGGCGGCGGACGCGTCGACCCTGCGGCCCGGCAGCAGGTTGTTCAGCAGGTAGCCGGACAGACTGCATCCGGCGTAGACCCCGACGCCCTGGCCGCCCTCGGGATGCCCCGCGTCCTCCAGGGCGTGCCAGGCGCACTCCAGCAGGAGGCGGTGCTGCGGGTCGAGCAGCGCGGCCTCGCGGGCGCTGTAGCCGAAGAAGCGGGCGTCGAAGAGTTCGATGCCGTCGAGGACGCCACCGGTCCTGACGTACGCGGGGTCCTCCAGGACCTCGGGCGCCACGTGGCGGGACAGCTCGTCGTCGGTGAAGGTCGTGATCGACTCGACGCCGTCCCGGAGGTTGTGCCAGAACTCGGTCACGTTCCGGGCCCCGGGCAGCCGCCCGGCCATGCCGATCACCGCTATGTCGCCGGTGTCCTGGTCGAAGGCCGTCGTCATGTGCGTCCTTTCTGTGTTCGCGCCCCACGGCACGAGAGGGCGGTCACTTCCCGCGGCGTGCGAGGGTTTCGCGGCGCCGGCGTGCGCGGTCGAGGGCGGCCTGCGCCGGGGCCGGGCCGGTGCCGGCCCCGGCGAGGTGTGCGGCCAGACGGCGGACGTTGGGTTCGCCGAAGAGGGTGGTGATCGGGAAGCTCAGGCCGAGTTCGTCACGCAGGTCCCGGTAGATGCGCGTGATGGTGAGGGAGTCCAGGCCGAGTTCGAAGAAGTTGTCGAGCACGCCGACGCGTTCGTGGTCGCTGCGTGCGATGACCACACCGAGGATCTTCTTCTCGAGTTCGGTGGTGGGGGGTGTGGTGTCGCGGCCGGTGGGCTGTGTTGTGGTGGGGTCGGGCAGGGCGGTGCGGTCGACCTTGCCGTTGGCCGACAGCGGCAGCTCCTCCAGCACGGTCAGCGTGGGCGGCACCATGTAGCCCGGCAACCGCTCCACCGCCCAGGACCGCACCACGGCCAGCAACGCCTCGTCCGCCGCCCGGTCC
>NZ_JBKJFM010000246.1:0-5002 GCF_046614825.1 Streptomyces nanhaiensis | reverse complement strand
GGCGGGCTGCGGCAGCTCCGACTCGGGCAGCGCGCGGGCGCGCTGGACCGCGGCCAGCCACTGCTCGAGCTGCCTGCGCCCCATCCGGTGCCCGTACCCCGGCAGCGCGGCCAGCGCCTGCACGGTGGCGGGCATCGCCAGCGCGGCCTCCACGATGGCCGCGTCGGTGAGCACCTTGCCCGGCGAGACGTCGCGGCGCCGCGCCACCTGGTCGCGGGCCGTCCACAGCTCCCGCACGGCCGCCATCTGCCGCCGCCTGCGCACCTTGTGCATGCCCGAGGTGCGGCGCCAGGGGTCCTTGCGGGGGGCGGCCGGCGGGGCCGCCGCTATGGCGGCGAACTCCTGGCGCGCCCACTCCAGCTTGCCCTGGCGTTCCAGCTCCTCCTCCAGGGCGTCGCGCAGGTCGACCAGCAGCTCCACGTCCAGCGCCGCGTAGCGCAGCCAGGGCTCGGGCAGCGGACGGGTGGACCAGTCCACGGCGGAGTGGCCCTTCTCCAGGGAGTAGCCCAGCACGTTCTCGACCATCGCGCCCAGGCCGACGCGGGCGAAGCCCGCCAGCCGTCCGGCCAGTTCGGTGTCGAACAGCCGCGTGGGCCGCATGCCCGTCTCGCGCAGGCAGGGCAGGTCCTGGGTGGCGGCGTGCAGCACCCACTCGGCGTCCCCGATCGCCTCGCCGAGGGCGGTCAGGTCCGGGCAGCCCACCGGGTCGACCAGTGCGGTCCCCGCGCCCGCGCGGCGCAGCTGGACGAGGTAGGCGCTCTGCCCGTAGCGGTATCCGGACGCCCTCTCGGCGTCGACGGCCACGGGTCCGCGGCCCGCGGCGAACGCCTCCACGACCCCGGCGAGCGCCTCGGGGGTGGCGGTCACGGGCGGGATGCCCCCGCGCGGTTCCAGCAAGGGGACCGGCGCCGGACCTTCCTCCCGTGCGGGAGGCCGAGCTGCGTTGCTTATGGAGGTCTCTTGGGCGTCGGTCACGCGACAAGGGTATCCATGCGCACGCGGTGCGCGTCGTCCGTCGACGGAACGTCACGTCGGCAGGTGACGCGCGCCCGCCCGCCCGGCCGGGAGCCGGCCGGGCGGGCGGGTGGGGTCGGAGCGGGAAGGGGATCGTGGTGTGCGGGGGGAGTGGGGGCGGGGGGAGTGGGGGCGGGGGAGCGCCGCGGAAGGCCGGGGTCGGCGGACGGTCAGTGGATGATGCCGGTGCGCAGGGCGACCGCGACCATGCCCGCGCGGTCGCCGGTGCCCAGCTTGCGGGCGATCCGGGCGAGATGGCTCTTGACGGTCAGGGCGGACAGGCCCATGGACACGCCGATCGCCTTGTTGGACTGGCCCTCCGCCACCAGCCGCAGCACCTCGATCTCCCGGCCGGAGAGTTCGCGGTAGCCACCGGACTGGCCGGGGGCGCCCGGCGGGCGGCGGTGCATACGGGCGGCGGCGGCGCCGATGGGTGCGGTGCCGGGGCGCCCGGGGTGGCCGGGGGTGCCGCGGGTGCCGGTGACGACGTAGCCCTTGACGCCGCCCGCGAGGGCGTTGCGCACGGCGCCGATGTCGTCGGCGGCGGAGAGGGCGAGGCCGTTGGGCCAGCCCGCCGCCCGGGTCTCGGACAGCAGGGTCAGGCCGGAGCCGTCGGGCAGGTGGACCTCGGCTACGCAGATGTCGCGCGGGTTGGCGACACGGGGGCGGGCCTCCGCGATCGAAGACGCCTCGATCACGTCCCGGACACCGAGCGCCCACAGGTGGCGGGTGACGGTGGAACGGACCCGGGGGTCGGCGACGACGACCATGGCCGTCGGCTTGTTCGGGCGGTAGGCGACCAGGCTTGTGGGGTGCTCAAGAAGAACGGACACCGGGCCTCCTGGGGAGTGGAGAGCGGACGGAAGCCGACTATGGGGGAAGTCGGGATGGGATGAGCCCCGTGAGGGGTCACAGAATCCTTCGGCACTCCGCCGGTCCGTCTTTAGGGAATGATCACGAATGAGTGAGTGGAAAATTCCGGCAAATCGGACAGGGGCTCGATCCGGGGAACCATCAGAGTGGCTGCGGGCCGCGGCGCTGCGGCAGTGGTACGACGGCCGCCCCCTCGCCCTCCTCCGGCGGCAGCCCCGCGCACTGGCACAGCAGGTCGCACCAGGCCGCCAGATGTCCGGCCGCCGCCTCCCCCAGCCCGTCCCGCGGGGTCCACGAGGCGCGGATCTCCAGCTCCGAGCGCACCGCCCGGTCCGCCAGCTCCCCGAATGAGTGGGAGTCCGCCCGCGTCACCGTGCCGCCCTCCGCGGCGTATCCCGCCGACCGCGCGACGAGCGCGCCCGTCAGCCACGACCAGGTGACCTCCGGCAGCAGCGGGTCCGCCGCCATCTCCGGTTCCAGCTGGGCGCGGGCCAGGGTCACCACCCGGAACGAGCCCCGCCACGCGTCCTGCCCCGCGGGATCGTGCAGCAGCACGAACCGCCCGTCGGCCAGCTCCTCGCCCTCGGCCTCGACCGACGCCTCCACCGCGTGCGCGAACGGCGCCAGCCTCCTCGGCGGCGGCAGCGGGCCCAGCCGGACCTCCGGGCGCGGCCGCACCCCCGCCAGAGCCGCCACGGCCTGCCGGAAGGGCCGCGGCGCCTCCTCACCGCCGGGACCCGCCGTACCGTCCGCCTGGTGTGCTCGCGCCGCTGCCATGGGCGGCAGCGTAGGCGGAGCGGGTGCTCCGGACGGGTAGGGACACGTGCGAGACTTCTGGTTGTGACCGCCGACGACCGAACCGCAGCCCAGCCCCCCTCCGCCGCGGGATCCGCCGCCCCCGCGTCCGCCGATCCCGCAGTCGCCGACTCCGCCTTCCTGCGGGCGTGCCGCCGCGAGCCCGTGCCGCACACCCCGGTGTGGTTCATGCGGCAGGCCGGACGCTCCCTGCCGGAGTACCGGAAGGTGCGCGAGGGCATCGCGATGCTCGACTCCTGCATGCGCCCCGACCTCGTCACCGAGATCACCCTCCAGCCCGTCCGCCGCCACGGGGTGGACGCGGCCATCTACTTCAGCGACATCGTCGTACCCCTCAAGGCCATCGGCGTCGAGCTCGACATCAAGCCGGGGGTGGGCCCCGTCGTCGAGCGGCCCTTCCGCTCCCGCGCCGACCTGGAGCGGCTGCGCCCGCTGGAGCCGGACGACGTGGCGTACGTGACCGAGGCCGTCGGGATGCTCACCGCCGAGCTGGGGGCCACCCCCCTCATCGGCTTCGCCGGCGCCCCCTTCACCCTCGCCAGCTACCTCGTGGAGGGCGGGCCCTCCCGCAACCACGAGCACACCAAGGCGATGATGTACGGCGCCCCGGAGCTGTGGGCCGACCTGCTGGACCGGCTCGCGGACATCACCGCCGCCTTCCTGGAGGTGCAGATCGAGGCGGGCGCGAGCGCCGTGCAGCTCTTCGACTCCTGGGCCGGCGCCCTGGCCCCCGCCGACTACCGCGCCTCGGTGCTGCCGGCCTCCGCCAAGGTCTTCGACGCCGTCGCCCACCACGGCGTCCCCCGCATCCACTTCGGCGTCGGCACCGGAGAGCTGCTGGGCGCGATGTCCGAGGCGGGCCCGGACGTCGTCGGCGCGGACTGGCGGGTGCCGCTGGACGAGGCGGCCCGCCGGATCGGCCCGGGCAAGGCCGTCCAGGGCAACCTCGACCCGGCGGTGCTCTTCGCGCCGCGCGAGGCCGTCGAGGCCCAGGCCGGACGGGTGCTGGACGCCGCCCGCGGCCTGCCGGGGCACATCTTCAACCTCGGTCACGGAGTGCTGCCCGACACCGACCCCGACGCGCTCACCCGCCTGGTGGAGTACGTGCACGAGCAGACCGCGCGCTGAGCCGCCGGGACGGAGCGGGAGCGGGACCCCGGCGGGCCGGCCCCCGGGCGGCGGGCCGGCCCACCGGGGTTCCCCTCACTCCTTCTCCGGGCCCTCAGGGCTCTTCGGACCCGCCGGGGTCCCCCGGTCCTCCGCGGCACCCTCCGCGCGGCCGCCGTCCCCCCGCACCGTGCCAGGTGCGCCCGGTGCCGTACCGGGCGCCGTCACGGGCCCCGGAACCGTCACCGGGGGCGGCACGGCCGGCCCGGTGCGCCGCGGCAGCGCCCCCTCCGGCCGCCGCGGCAGCCAGGGACGCACCAGCCGCCACACCAGCGCCGCCAGCAGCGCCGCCGCCGCGAAGGGCAGCAGCACGCCCAGGACGACCGTGATCCAGCGGACCGCCGAGACGAAGGCGTGCCAGCCGCCCGCCAGGGCGTCCAGGAAGGACGGCGCGCCGTCGTCCTCCCCCTCGGCCGGCTCCGCGTCCGGCTCGCGCAGCACCAGCGTGATCGTGGCCATCCCGGTGCGGCTCTCCAGGGACTTCAGACGCGCCTGGAGCGCCTCCAGGTCAGCCTGCCGACTGCTCAGCTCGGCCTCCAGGGTCACCACGTCGGACAGCGCCTCGGCCTCGTCCATCAGCTTGCGCACCCGCTCCACGCTGGCCTTCTGCGTCTTGATCCGGCTCTCGACGTCGACCACCTGGTCGGTGACGTCCTTGGCCGAGACCTTCCGCTCGACCTGCTTGCCGAGCCCGGCCAGCTCGTCCAGCACCCCCTGGTACTCCTCGGGCGGCACCCGCAGCGTCATGCGGGAGCGGTCGTGCCCCTCGGCGTCGCTGTCGGTGTCCTCGGCGGCCACGTAGCCGCCCGCGGCCTCCACCACCGCGCGGGCCCGGGCCAGCTTCTCCGGCACGTCCCCGGCCGTGACGGTGAGCGACGCCGTACGGATGACATGGGTCGCGGCGAGGTCGGGCGCGTCGTCGGCGGCCCTCCGGTCACCGGCTTCCTCGCGGTCCGTCTGCGCGGCGCCCTGCTCATAGGCCCCTGCCTCCTGCCCGGCCCCCTGCCCCGCTTCCCGGTGGTCCGCCTCGGGCGCCGCGACGCCCCGGTCCGCCTTGGCGCCGGCGCTGCCGTCGCCGTCCCCCGCCACGCCGCAGCCGGTGACCGCCAGCGCCGCGGCCAGCAGCACCGCG
>NZ_JBKJFM010000245.1:0-5007 GCF_046614825.1 Streptomyces nanhaiensis | reverse complement strand
GCCGCTCCGGCCGCCCCCGCCGCTCCGGCCGCGCCCGCCGCTGTGGCGGCCCCGGGCACGGGTGCCGCCGAGGCCGAGCCCCAGTCCGCGCCCGCGCCCGCGCCCGAGCGGCCGCAGGCGCAGCCGCCCGCCCAGCCTGCGGAGCCCGCGCCCGCCCCCGAGCCCGTACCCCTCGTCCCGGCGACCCCCGCGCCCGCCCCCGCCGCACCGGCGCCGCCGACCCCGCCGACCCCGCCGACGGAGCCCTCGCACGCCGACACCCCGGCCGCGCCGCCCGCCGTACCGCCCGCCGAGGAGCTGGACGCGATGCGCCGGCTCACGGAGGACCTCAGCAGCTCCCTGTCCGCGTCCGCCGACCGCCCCGCCTTCCACGACGCCGAGCAGGCCGCCCGTGTGATCGAGGAACTCACCGCCGCGGTCCGCAACATCGCCCTGTGCCTGAACGGCACCAACCTCCGGGCCCGCCCCTGAGAGCGGGCGGCGGCGCCCGGCCGGGGGCGGTGCTCAGCCCAGGTGGCTGAGGGCGAGGACGGCCAGGTCGTCGCGGAGCCGCTCGCCCCACCAGGAGTGGGCGTCCTCCAGCAGGGCCGCGACCACGCGGTCGGCGGGACGCCCGTCGCCGGCCGGCAGCGGATGCCCGGCGAGCAGGGCGGCGAGGTCCTCGGGCTCGCGGCGGTCCTCCGCCCCGGCGCCCTCGGTGAAGCCGTCGGTGTAGAACACCAGGGTCTCGCCCGGACGCAGCTTCACCTCGGTCACCGGGTGGTGCAGCTCGTCCAGGACGCCCAGGAGCGGGCCGCGCACATCCAGCAGCTCGGTCCCGCCGTCGGCGCGGCGCAGCAGCGGGGCCGGGTGTCCGGCGGAGGCGACCCGGACGCGGACGGCACCGGAGGTACCCGAGGTGCCCGAGGGGGCCGCCGGGTCGGAGGGAGGCTCCAGAACGGCGTAGACGAGGGTGCAGAAGGGGGTGTTCTGGCGGCGCAGCGCGTTGTTGACCAGGCCCAGGACGTGCTCGGGGTCAGTGGTGTGCTGGGCCGCCGCCCACAGGGTGTGGCGCACCAGGCCGGTGATGGCGGCGGCGCCGGGCCCCTTGCCGCAGACGTCGCCCAGCGCCAGGACGTGCCGGCCGTCGGGGGCGGTGAAGGCGTCGTAGAAGTCACCGCCGATGTGCAGGCCGCTGCCGAAGGGGTGGTAGCGGGCGGCCAGGTCGAAACCGGGCAGCTCGGGCAGGCGGGGCGGGAGCAGCGGGTGCTCCAGGGCCTCGGTGGTGGCGCGCAGCCGCTGCAGCAGACGGTCCCGCTGGATGCCGACGGCCACCTGGTCGGCGATGTTCTCCAGGATGGACAGCGTGGAACCGGGCAGGGCCAGGCGGGTGTTGAGGGTCAGCACGCCGATCAGTTCCCCGCCGGAGACCAGCGGATAGCCGGCGAAGGACCCCTGGGGCCGTCCGGACCCGGGCGGAGGGCCGCCGGGGGGCGTGAGGTCCAGATGGGGGCGCTGCCGGTCGGCTATCCGCCCCACCAGGGCTTCCTCCGTGTACCCGGGGTGGAGGAGGCCGGCGGCGGTGGTGCGGTCGGCGTCGGCGCACGCGGCGGGCTCGGGTCTGCCGGACGGCGTCAGGGTCCACAGGCAGACGCGGTCGGCGCCCAGTCTGTCCACGGTGGCCCGCACACAGCGGTGCAGGCGTTCGGCCAGCGGCCCGGGGGCCGTCATGGCGGCGGCGACCTCCGCGCTGAGCAGGGCGTGGCCGGTGCGCTCGGCGAGCTTGCGCTGCGCGTGCAGCCGGTCGGTGACGTCCTCGGCGAGCACCAGGACGCGCTCGCGGCCCTCGGAGTCCGTGACCTTCTGGGGGGCTATGCGCATGGCCTGCGAGGTGCCGTCGGACCTGGTGCGCTCGAAGACCACGTCGGGACCGGGGGAGGAATGCTCCCGGGCCGTGCCCAGGTGCTGCCGCAGCGCGGCGCGGGCGTCCGGCGGGAACAGGTCGGCCAGCGGGCGGCGGAGCGAGCCGTGGTCGTCCAGCTCCAGGACGGCCGAGGCCCGGCGGTTCCAGGCGAGCACCGCGCCGTCGTCGTCCAGCATGAGCGCGCCGATCGGGGCCTGGGTGAGGAACTCGCCCAGCAGGTGCTCGCCGAGCTGCCGGCTCATCACCGTGCCGGCGACGAGCTGCCGCTGGGCGGCGGCCCGCACCGCGGTCTCGGCACGCCGCCGGGACATGGACTCCAGCAGCTCGCGGACCGTCCGCGGCAGCAGGTCGGCCCGCGCGTCCGGGACGCGGCGGACGAGATCGGCGGGGAAGAGTATCGGCAGCGTGGCGAGCCGGGAGTCGGTGACGGAGGTGGCGACCACCACCGCCGCCAGGTCCGCCGGGTGGGGGCGCAGCGCGTGTATCAGGCCGACCGGGGCCGGCACCCGGCGGCCCACCACCGCCACGGCGGGCGGGCGTTCGCCGGGCGTCCCCTCGGTGTGCTCCAGGACGCTCGTGGCCGTGACGCGGACCAGCTCGGCCTCCTCGCCGGGCGCGGCCCCCTCGCCGAACGCGGCCTCGAAGTCCTCCGCGGTCTCGGGCAGGACGTCCACCAGCAGGATGCGGGTCCTCCCGCCGGACATGGTCGGCACGCCTCAGCCCTCCAGCAGCGGTTCGTCCAGCAGCGCCTTGCCGGTCCACACCCGCAGCACGTCGGTGACCGGGGACATCACATGGGCGGCGCGGGCGTCGCGCAGCATCCGCTGCAGCGGCGAGTCGGTCCCGTAGCCGATCCCGCCGAGCAGGGTCAGGGCGTCGTTCACGGTCGCCTCGGCCGCGTCGGCGATCTCGGCCTTGGCCGAGGCCAGCCCCGGCAGGGCCTCGGGACCGCCGAGCTCCGCCTCGGCGGCGGCGTGGTAGATCAGCCGCCGGGTGCGCTCCACCCGGGCCCACATCGTGCCCAGCCGGTGCTGTACGACCGGGTTGCCGGCCAGGACCCGTCCGGCGCGCGTGCGCCGCCGCAGCAGGTGGGAGCGGGCCTCCTCCAGGGCGGCCGCGGCGACGCCCAGGTAGGTGCCGGCCATGGCCATCAGGAAGTAGGGGGCGACGACGTTGAACACGTACCAGATCTCGTCGCCCTCGTTGCCCAGCAGGCACTCGGCGGGGATCTCCACACCGGGCAGCTCCAGGCCGCGCGAGGCGTTGCCCCGCATGCCGAAGCCGTGCCACTCGGACCCCCACTCCAGGCCGGGCGTGGCGGCGTCGACGACCGTGCAGGAGAACTGGCCGGGCGGCGTCCGCGGCCCCACGGCGACGGTGGACAGGACGTAGGAGTCGGCGTGGCCGCCGTTGGTGACGAAGCTCTTGGAGCCGGTCAGCCGCAGCCGGCCGTCGCCGGAGCGCTCCATGCGCGTCTGCGGCAGCCAGAACTCGCCGCCCGTCCCGGGCTCCGACAGGGCCAGGGTCGTCAGGTGCTCCCCGGCGGCGATCGGCTCCAGGTACCGTTCCCGCTGCACGGCGCCGGCCTGTGCGGAGATCACCGCCGAGCCGACCAGGTGCATGCCGAAGCAGATCGACGTCGACGCGCAGGCCCGGCCCGTCGCCTCGCCCACCTGCGCCACGGCCAGCAGCCCGTGCCCCATGCCGCCGGAGTGCTCGGGCACCACCAGCCCGCCCAGCCGGGAGAGCAGGGCCGCCATGCCCTCCTTCGGCCACCGCTGCTCCGCGTCGACCGCGGCGGCCTGCGGGCGCAGGACCTCCTCGGCGATCTCACGGGCGGCGGACACCGCGGTCCCCAGTTCCATCCGCACCACCGCTGTACCCCGCTCTTTCGTACGAACCCGGTCGAGAGCATCGGCGGGCGTCACGGTTTCCGGCACCATTGCCGGACGGCAACGGTGCCGTAGCCTACTTGAGACCTCTTCCGTGCCGGGAGGCCAGGACTCCGCCTGTCCCGGCCCCGCCTCGCGGCCCCGCCCGCCACTCTGCTTCACGGCCCCGCCCGGAGTCGCGGCCCGTCCCGTCCGGGACAGCCGGCCCCGGTTCTCTCCGGCGGACGAAACCGCAGGTCAGCCCCTATTCACCGCTTTCCACGCGCCCGGTCCCGGACCGGCGCGGGCCGCGGCTCCCGGCGTGTCCGGGGCTCCCGCCGGCGGCGGGGGACCAGGCGCCTGGGGCGTGCGTCACAGCGCCCGCTTCCTTCCGTGCGCCCCTCTCCCGTCCCCCCCCCGTCCCCTCTCGTCCCAGCCCCTGCCCGCCGCGCCCGTTCCGGCACCCGCCGGGGACGCGGCCGTAGGCCGGCTGCCGTACGGCCGTCGTCCGATCGGTGCGGCCCCCGCGCGGGTGCGCGTCGCCCCGGCCGGCGCGCTGGTACAACGGCGGGCGGGGGGCAGACCGCAGGCCGCAGGACGACCGGGTGGAGGCCGCGTGAACGCCGTGCCGGACAGAGCCCCGACCTTCGGCCGCACGACCTTGGTCCCCGGCGGGCTCGTCGGCCCCGGAGGACTCGGCGGCACCGGCGGCATCGGGGCCACGGCCGCGGCGCCGGGCTCGCCGAGCGCGCTGCGGCGGGAGGCCCGGAGACTGGCGGCCGTCTGCGTCCTCCTGGCGCTGTCCGCCGCCCTCCTGGTGCCGCTCACCCTGCCGCTCGGCTGGGACGAGACGGTCTACGCCAGCCGCTTCTCCCCCTACGGCCCCCCGACCCCGTTCAGCGCACCGCGCACCCGCGGCGTGCCCCTGCTGCTGTTCCCGGTCGCCTCCTGGAGCGACTCGGCCGTGCTGCTGAGGGTCTGGCTGCTGGCGCTGTCGAGCGCCGCGCTGTACCTGGGGTTCCGCCCCTGGCTGCGGGTGGTGCCCCGGCCGTCGGCGGTGTGGGTGGCGGCGGCGCTGTACGGCTCGCTGTGGACGGTGCTGTTCTACGCGGGCGCCGCGATGCCCAACCACTACACGGCGATGGGCGCGCTCGCGGCGGCGGGCTGCTTCGCGGGACGCGGGCCCGGCCGCGGCGCGCGGTACGCCGGGCTGGCCGCCGGGCTGGCCGTGGC
>NZ_JBKJFM010000244.1:0-5018 GCF_046614825.1 Streptomyces nanhaiensis | reverse complement strand
AGGAGCCGTGGATCAGGAACGTCTCCAGCCCGGCCCCGCAGCAGCCGGCCCCGCAGCAGGGTCCGCCGCAGCAGGCGCGGCAGCACGTAGGGCAGCCGGTGCCGCAGCAGTACGCGCCGCAGCCTCCGCGGGGCGAAGCCCCTGCGCACGGCGGCGCGCCGCAGCAGGGGGGCGCCCCGCTCCACGGCGACCACCGCAACCCGACCACGTTCCACCAGTTCTCGCTGGGCCGGGTGGTGCGGATCGGCCGTGCGCTGGAGAACGAACTGGTCGTCTCCGACCTCCAGGTCTCCCGCCACCACGCGGAGTTCCGCTCCACCCCCGACGGCCGCTTCGAGATCCGCGACCTCGGCAGCCACAACGGCACGTACGTCAACGGCCAGCCGCTGCCCAAGTCGGGCACGGCGGTCATCGGACCCGAGGACATCGTCGGCGTCGGCCACTCGACCTTCCGGGTGGTGGGCGACCGGCTCGAGGAGTTCGTCGACACCGGTGAGGTCTCCTTCTCCGCCCGCCATCTGACCGTCAAGGTCGACGGCGGCAAGGTGATCCTCAACAACGTCACCTTCGGCGTGCCCGAGAAGTCCCTGGTGGCCGTCATCGGCCCGTCCGGCTCCGGCAAGTCCACACTGCTGCGCGCCCTGACCGGCTACCGCCCGGCCGACATCGGCGAGGTCCTCTACGACAACCGGGACCTCTACAAGCAGTTCGCCGAGCTGCGCCAGCGCATCGGCCTGGTCCCGCAGGACGACATCCTCCACAAGGAGCTGACCGTCCGCACCGCCCTGCGCTACGCCGCCAAGCTGCGCTTCCCCGGCGACGTGGCCGAAGCCGAGCGCAACGCCCGGATCGAGGAGGTGCTGGCCGAGCTCAAGCTCGACATCCACGCGGGCAAGAAGATCACCTCCCTCTCCGGCGGCCAGCGCAAGCGCGTCTCGGTCGCCCTGGAACTGCTCACCAAACCGTCGCTGATCTTCCTGGACGAGCCGACCTCCGGCCTGGACCCGGGCATGGACCGCGACGTGATGAAGCTGCTGCGGGAGCTGGCCGACGACGGCCGCACCGTGCTGGTGGTCACCCACTCCGTCGCCGAGCTGGCGCTGTGCGACCGCGTCCTGGTGATGGCGCCCGGCGGCGGCGTGGCCTACTTCGGCCCGCCCGAGGAGGCCCTGAACTTCTTCGGCTACGAGAGCTGGGCGGACGTCTTCTCGGCCTTCGAGAACTACCGCGACTACGACTGGATCGGCCGCTGGCAGGGCTCGCAGCACTACCGTCTCTACGCCGCCGACCTCGACACCGCCGCTCCGCAGCAGGCACACCCCCCGTACGCGCAGCACGCGGCGCCCCCCGCGCCGGCGTCCCGGCCGCCCAAGCCGCAGAGCTGGGGATCCCAGTTGTGGACCCTCACCCGGCGCTACATGTCGGTCATCGCCTCCGACAAGGGCTTCCTCGCACTGATGGTCATCCTGCCCGTGATCCTGGGCGTGGTCAGCACGGTGATCCCCACCGACCACGGCCTCACGCGCAACCCCGAGGGCTTCAACCAGCACGCCGGCACCATCCTGCTGATCCTCGCGGTCGGCATGTGCCTGTCCGGTGCGGCCAACTCGGTGCGCGAGCTGGTCAAGGAACGCGTCATCTACGAGCGCGAACGGGCCACCGGCCTGTCCAGGTCCGCCTACCTGATGTCCAAGGTGATCGTCCTCGGGATGATCACCGCCTTCCAGGGTGTGATCATCTGCGCCATCGGCTTCTCGGTGCGCGAACTGCCCGAAGAGGGCCTGATCATGCCCACGGCCGTCGAGCTGTGCGTGGGGATCATCGCCTTCGGCCTCACCTCCATGATGGTCGGCCTGGTGATCTCCTCCCTGGTGAAGACCTCCGAGATGACCATGCCCCTGCTGGTGGGCTTCGCGATCGTCCAGCTCGTCTTCACCGGTGTCCTCTTCCAGGTCTTCGACGCGCCCGGCATCGAGCAGGTCGCCTGGCTGATGCCCTCGCGATGGGCGGTCGCGGCCACCGGAGCCACCGTCGACCTCTCCCGCACCATGGCCCCCTGGGACCGCGAGAACCCCACCAACCTCGACCCGCTGTGGGAGCACAGCACGGGGGTGTGGGTGATGGACATGCTGATCCTGCTCGCCATCGGCGTCGCCTGCGGTTTCGCGGTGGCCCGCCTGCTGCGCCGCCACGAGCCGGAGGTCATGCGCAAGTAACCGCGCGACCGCGCGACCCCCGCTCCGAACGCCCCGCCCCGCCTGGAGGATCCGGCGGGGCGGGGCGTTCGCGGCGGAAGGCCCGCGAGAGCCGCCGGACCGCCGGACGGCGGCGCGCCCGCCCCGCCCTGGCCGCGGTGCGTTCCGGCCCGCGCACCCCGCTCCGGTTCCGCCGCCGGTCCTACGACCACCGCCCGGTCCTCCCCGGTGCGGTGGGCCGATCCACCCCGCGAACCCCCGCCGGTACCGTGACCGCATGCTCCCGAGAACCGGGCTGGCGGCCGTCAGCGCCGCCCTGCTCGCCATGAACCGCCGCCTGGAGGTCCGCGAGGTCCTGCAGACCATCACGACCTCCGCGCGCGAGCTGCTGGACGCCGAGTACGCCGCCCTCGGAGTCCCCGACGACCACGGCGGCTTCGCCCAGTTCGTGGTGGCCGGGGTCAGCGACGAGAGGTGGCGGGCGATCGGACCGCTGCCCCGCCAGCACGGCATCCTCGCGGCCATGCTGCGCGACGCCTCCCCGCAGCGGCTCGCCGACGTCCGCCGGGACCCGCGCTTCGAGGGCTGGCCCGACGCCCACCCGGAGCTGGCCGACTTCATCGGCATGCCGGTCGCCGACGGCGAGGAGGTCCTCGGGGCGCTCTTCCTCGCCAACAAGCGGTGCGAGAGCCCCGGCGGAGGCTGCGGTTTCACCGGGGAGGACGAGGAACTGCTGCGCCTGCTCGCCGAGCACGCCGCCATCGCGCTGACCAACGCCCGCCTCTACGAGCGCAGCCGCGAGCTGACCATCGCCGGGGAGCGCGCCCGCATCGCCCACGAACTGCACGACGCGGTCTCCCAGAAGCTGTTCTCCCTGCGCCTGACCGCACAGGCCGCCACCGCCCTGGTCGGCCGCGACCCGGACCGCGCCAGGGAGGAGCTGCGCCGGGTCGCCGGGCTGGCGGCCGAGGCCGCCGACGAACTGCGGGCCGCCGTCGTCGAGCTGCGTCCCGCCGCCCTGGAGGAGGACGGGCTGGTCGCCGCCCTGCGCAGCCAGGTACAGGTCCTGGACCGGGCGCACAGCGCCCGTGTCGTCCTCGACGCGGAGGGTGTGCGGGCGCTGCCGGCCGCCCAGGAGGAGGCGCTGCTGCGGGTGGCGCAGGAGGCCCTGCACAACGCCCTGCGCCACTCCGGCGCCCGGCGCGTCGCCGTCTCCCTCGCCCGCCGCGGCACCGGCGCGGTGCTGCGGGTGGCCGACGACGGAAGCGGCTTCGACCCCTCGGCGGTCCGCCGCGCGGGCCGCCGCCTGGGCCTGGTGTCGATGCGCGACCGGGCGGACGGGGTCGGCGGCACGCTGAGGGTGGACTCGGAGCCCGGCCGGGGCACCGTGATCGAGATGGAGGTGCCCGGTGGCTGACGCGACCGCCGAGGTGATCAGGGTCCTGCTGGTGGACGACCACCAGGTCGTACGCCGGGGACTGCGTACGTTCCTGGAGGTCCAGGACGACATAGAGGTGGTCGGCGAGGCCGCCGACGGGGCGGAGGGCGTGGCCCGCGCCGAGGAACTGCGGCCCGACGTCGTCCTGATGGACCTCAGGATGCCCGGCACCGACGGGGTCGAGGCGCTGCGCACGCTGCGCGGACTGGACAACCCCGCCCGGGTGCTGGTCGTCACCAGCTTCACCGAGCAGCGCACCGTCGTCCCCGCCCTGCGCGCGGGTGCCGCCGGTTACGTCTACAAGGACATCGACCCCGACGCCCTGGCCGCGGCCATCCGCTCGGTGCACGCCGGGCACGTCCTGCTGCAGCCCGAGGTCGCCCGGGCCCTGCTCAGCCAGGAGGGGACCGGTGGCGGGCCGGGCCGGGGCACCTCCCTGACCGAACGGGAGCGAGAGGTGCTCGCGCTGATAGCCGACGGACGCTCCAACCGGGAGATCGCACGGCATCTGGTGCTGTCCGAGAAGACCGTCAAGACGCACGTGTCCAACATCCTCATGAAGCTGGACCTCGCCGACCGCACCCAGGCGGCGCTGTGGGCCGTACGGCACGGGATGGCCGGCTGACGGGCGGGCACCACCCGTCAGCCGGCCGGGCGCCCG
Source organism: Streptomyces nanhaiensis (assembly GCF_046614825.1). Classification (NCBI taxonomy): domain Bacteria; kingdom Bacillati; phylum Actinomycetota; class Actinomycetes; order Kitasatosporales; family Streptomycetaceae; genus Streptomyces; species Streptomyces nanhaiensis. Next base: position 724 of record NZ_JBKJFM010000244.1, on the reverse strand, counting down.
CCCCGTGCCCTCCGGGCCGGCACGGTATGCCACACGGCGGAAATCCATGCCTAAATTCATACGAACGTGTGGACGTCGCCGGTGCGGCGTGTCGCGATCGGCCCCGGCCCGTTCTCCAGTGCGTGCCGCGGCGACCGGCCGCGGCGAACGCTAGGAGGATCGAGAAGTGAAGAACCTCAAGAGGATCACCGCCGTCGCGATGGTGGCCGGCGGGCTCGTCGCCGCCGGCGCGGGCGCGGCCTCTGCCAGCTCGGGCGCGCAGGGCGCCGCCGCCTACTCGCCCGGCGTCGGCTCGGGCAACGTGATCCAGGTGCCCGTCCACGTGCCGGTCAACGTCTGCGGCAACACCGTCACCGTCATCGGCCTGCTGAACCCGGCCTTCGGCAACGCCTGCGCCAACGCCTGAGCGTCACCGGCGGGCGCGGCGGGCGGCTCCGCCCGCGCCCGCCCGCACGGCCGGCCTCCCGGGCCCGACCGGGAGGCCGGCCCCCGCGCTCAGCCCCGCTCGCGCTCCTCCACGTACGCGTTGTACGCGGCCACCACCGCCCGCCTGGCCGTACGCTCCACCGGGCGCAGAGCCTCGCCCCGCGCCGCCATCGCCCCCGCGCTCACCGCACCGCCGTGGTCCGGCCCGCCCGCGATCTCCACCAGCGCCCCCACCCGCTGCGCCAGCTCCAGAACGCGTACCGCGCGCGGCGGATAGCCCGGCGCCAGCAGCCGGCGG
>NZ_JBKJFM010000243.1:0-5189 GCF_046614825.1 Streptomyces nanhaiensis | reverse complement strand
CGCGCGCGCGGCGCTGGAGCGGCTGCGCCCCTTCCACGCGGTCGCCGCCCGCGTCAGCCCGCGGGCCGTCGCCGGTGCCGCCGCCTTCGACGCCGCACCGCTGCTGGGCCGCACCCTGCGCGCCGGCATCCTGGACGAGCTGGGCTGGCCGGCTCTGGAGGAGGCGCTGCGGCGCCTGGACACCGAGACCCGGCACGACCGCGACGACACGCTCACCGTCCACGAGGCCTGGCCGGCGCTGATCCTCTCCCGCCGGCACAAGGCGATCGTCGTGGGCCCCCAGGACGTCCTGCTGGAGCACGACCTGCGGCTGCCGGTGGAGCCGGACCGCTGGAACCGCCCGTCGTTCCGCTACACCGACGGCGAGCTGCTGGTGATGTGGCGGCAGGACGGCAGGCAGTACGGCTACTGGTCGGCCCGCCCCGCCGAGGTGTTCCAGCTCGGCGGCGAGAAGCTCCCGCACTGGTACGGCGGCGACGCGGGCGAGACCTCCATACCCCTGCCGGGCGGCGGCCGCGCCACCGGCGGGCGCGCCCTGCACGCCGGCGACACGGTCGTGCCGCCCGGCCGCCGCGTCCTGGGGGACGGTACCTCGTACTGGCGCCAGGGCCGGCAGGGGCGGCAGCAGGTGTGGCTCGAGTACGACCCGGCCACCGGTGCGCACGGGCGCGCCTCGCTGCCCGCGTTCCTGCGCTCCGGCATCCGCGAGGGCGCCACCCTGCTCCAGCGGCACTGCGCGGTGCTGCCCCTCCAGCCCGGCCTGGAGCACAGCCCGCTGGGCACGGACGGCACGGTCCTGGGCCGCTGGGTGCGCACCGAGGGCGAGGGCGATCGGGCCCGCACCACCGCCGGTACGCCGGACGGCCGGACCGTCACCCTGCCGGCGGCAGGTGGGCGGGTGCCGGGCGTACCGCTCGGCGTGCTGCGGCTGCCCGGCGGCGCCGGGCCCGCCGTCGTCGCCCGGCACCATCACATAGCCCTGTACGCCGGTGACGGGAACGCCGGTGTGTGGGAGTCGGGCCGGGTGACGCCGCTGGAGCGGGGCGGCGAGTTCGCCGCCGGCACGCGGCTCGTCCCGCCGGTGGACTTCTGGCACGCGCTGCGGCCGCGCGACGAGGGCGCGTCGGCGGTCCTGCGGGCGCTGAGCGACGAGCAGGCGGACGAGTTGCTGTGCGCCGGGGCGCAGGCGCTGGCGGAGCTGCGGGCGAAGACCGAGGCGGCCGCCGCACGGAGGAAGGCGGCGGGCGGCACGGAGGCCACCACCGGCGAGCCCGCCCTTCCGACCGCCGACGGGGTCCTGCGCAAGACCGTCTCCGGCCTTCTGCCCGCCCTCGCCGAGCCGCGTCTGCTCGCCGGTGTCGCCGCCCATGTGCGCGCGGTGCTGCGGCTGGCGGCGTCCGTCGCCGGGTTCGCGGCGCCTTTGGTGGAGCGGCCCAGGGTGGAGCGCAAGCGCGTCGAGGGCATGTTCGCCGACTACAGCCCCGAGGACGGCGACGACCGGACGCTGCGCGAGGCGGTCGGCGGCCTCGCCGGGCTGCACGGCTGGTGGGGCAGCGGACAGCACTGGAGCACGCTGCGTCAGATCCGCGCCGTCAACCACGTCCTGTCCGGTGAGCCCGCCGACGGCAGGCCCCTGCCCGAGTCCGCCCGGCTCGCCGGGGTCGCCGACGGGTGGCGCAGCGAGGAGTTCACCGTTCCGGGCATCGGTGCGGTGTGGCTGCCCGTGCTGGACGTGCTGCGTCCGCTCGCCTACCGCGCGGCCTCACCGGCCCTGCCCGAGGCGCACCGCCGGGCGCTGTTGCTGCTGTTCGAGGCGATCGCGCAGGGGCCGCTGGCCGCGCCCGGGGGCGGCGCGCTGCGCGAGACCGTGCTGGGCGAGCCGTACGCCGGGCAGGAGCGCGCGGGCCAGGTGCTGCGCCGGGAGGGCCGCACCGTCGTCGTCCTCGGCTGCCGGAACGTCGACCACCGCAACAGGCGTGTGAACTGGCTGGCCCTGGACCACGACCCGGCAGGCGTGTTCGGCGCGGTCGCGCACTTCGCGCTGGAGGAGGAGAGCGCGCACCCGCCGGTGTTCCCGGCCGAGGCGCTGGCCGCGGTGGCCGGGCTGATCCGGGACAAGGGCCCGGCGCCCTGGTGTCCGGACGCGCCCGCCGCTCTGGCCACCGCGACGCGGGGCGGTCTGGGGCCCGTGCAGGCGGCCCTGCTGCTCGCCGGGAGGCCGTCGCAGCTCACCGCCGAGGTGACCGCCGTCACCGCTCTGAAGCCGCGGCAGAAGAAACTCGGCGACGCGCTGCTGGACTCGCTGGCGCCCGGCGACCTGTCGGCCCTCGTCGGCGCGCTGCTGCCGGAGGAGCCGGGCGATCTGTGGACAGCCGGGCCGGACACGGACGCGGCCGGCCGGGTGTGGGCGGAGCGCCTGGCCGGGTTCGTCCGCCTGCCCGAGGACACGGCCGAGGAGCTCTTCCCGGCGGGTCTGCCCGCCGGCGCCGCCGAGGAGGTGCTCAACCCGGGCCGCACCCCCTGGATCAGCCGCACCACCGTGCAGCGGCCCGGCAAGGACGGCGATCTGGTGGCCGAGGACCCCGCGGCGCTGCCCGGGCGGTACGGCCTGACGCGTGCCGTGGCCGCCCTGGCCGCCCTCGCCTACCACCTGCCGTACGGGCACCCGCTGCGCGCCGTCCTGCCGGAAGGGCTGGCCGCGCTGCGCCGCCGCGTCGCGGATCCGCACCTGCTGCTCGACCTGGACCTGTCGTGGACGGAGAAGGGTTCGCAGTCCGCCGCCGAGCTGCGCAGGGCGTACGGGCTGCCCGCCGCCGGCGGCGCCGACGCGCACGGCCTGACGCACGCCGGCGACGCGCTGGTGCTGCGTCCCTGGTACGGCGACCAGGAGGCCGTCCTGCTCCGCCCCGGCGCCCTCACCGGCGCGGACGACCCCGTGTTCGGACTGGTCGAGGGGATCGTCGGGCCGGGGCGGGGCGAGGGCATGCGGGCGCTGCGGACGATCCTGGACGGCGAACTCGCCCGCGCCCTCGCGGCCGGGACGGATCCCCAGGGGCCCACCGGATACGCCCAGGACCCGGCCGTCGTCGTGCCCGGACTGGTCGCCGAGGTCGCCCGGACCCACGGTCTGGGCGAGGACGCGGCGGCGCTCTACCTGCAACTGCTGGCGCTGCCCGACCCGACGGACCGCAACCTCGCCCGCTGGACGGGCCGGAAGCCCGCCCGGACGAAGAGGGCCCGCGCCGAGCTGGCGGCCACCGGCCTGGTCGTCGAGGCGAAGCGGGCGCGCGCCGGGCGCACCCTCTTCCTGCCGTGCGGCTGGCTCGACCTGAAGTCCCCCGCACTGCCGGTGGAGGTCTGGAAGCAGGGCCTCTACCCCGTCCCCGACCGCTCCCGCGCGGTGCCCCTGGTGCCGGTGCCCGAGCTGTTCGCCCGCGCGTGGGACCGCGTCCGCGCCGGTGACGCCCCGGCCTACGAGGAACTCACCACCCGCGCCACCCGCAAGGGCCGCCGCCGATGACCACCGTCCGCCCGCGTCCGGAAGAGACCGAATCGATGACCACCGCCCTCCCCTCCGCCCCGGCCCGCCAGATCGTCCCGCCCGAGGAGCGGTACGCGACCGAGCTGGCCTTCCTCGCCGCGTACGACGACGGGCCGCGCCCGCCCGCGTGGCGGCTGACCCCGCGCGCGGTCGTCACCTTCGTCATGGGCAGCGGGGGCGCCGCCCTGAAGCTGCCCGACGGCGTCGAGGCACCCGGCGGGGTGCCGCGCCGCCTGGTGGTCGAGGACAAGTTCGTCGGCGACCGGGCGCTGGTGGAGCGGTGCGTGGTGACCCTCGCCGGGGAACGCGGCCTGCTGCTCGTCGGCGAGCCCGGCACCGCCAAGTCGATGCTGTCGGAGCTGCTGTCGGCCGCCGTGTGCGGCACCAGCGCGCTGGTGGTGCAGGGCACGGCCGGCACCACGGAGGACCAGCTCAGGTACGGCTGGAACTACGCGCTGCTGCTGGCGCAGGGCCCCACCCGGCAGGCGCTCGTGCCCTCCCCCGTGCTGACCGCCATGTCCCGGGGCGCCGTCACCCGCGTCGAGGAGGTCACCCGCTGCCTGCCCGAGGTGCAGGACTCGCTGGTGTCGCTGCTCTCCGAGCGGCGGATCGCCGTCCCCGAACTGGCCGGCACCGAGGACGCCCTGGCCCACGCGGCGCCCGGCTTCACCCTCATCGCCACCGCCAACCTCCGCGACAAGGGCGTCTCCGAGATGTCCGCGGCCCTCAAGCGCCGCTTCAACTTCGAGACGGTCGGCCCCATCGGGGACCTGGAGGCGGAGACCGCGCTGGTGCGCGGCCAGGCGCGGGCGTCCGTGGAGCGGGCCGGGGCGCCGTTCCGGGTCGACGACGCCGTGCTGGAGGCCCTGGTCACCGCGTTCCGGGACCTGCGCGAGGGCCGGTCGGCGGAGGGCTGGGAGGTGGAGCGGCCGTCGACGGTGATGAGCACCGCGGAGGCCGTGTCGGTGGCCGGGGCGCTGGCCCTGGCGGCGGCGTACTTCCCCGGCGACCGGGATGTGCTCTCCCTGCTGCCGGGCCATCTGCTCGGCGTGGTCCGCAAGGACGACCCCGCGGACGCCGCCAGGCTGCGCGGCTACTGGGACGGCCCGGTGCGCCGCCGCGCCGAGCAGGGGTCCGCCACCTGGCGCACCCTGTGGGACCTGCGCACCGTTCTGGAGGGCTGACGGCCGTGTCCCTCTCCCAAGGGGCCGCCCCGGCCGCCCCCGCCCAGGCCCTCTCCCCCGCCGCGGCCGGCCCCTCCGCACCGGCCTCGCCCGAGGAGGCGATCGCCGCCCTCACCGGCCCTTCCGCGCCCTACCTCGTCGGCGTACGGCACCACGCGCCCTCCCTGGCCGCCGCCGTGCCCGCGCTGCTGGACGAGGCGGAGCCGGAGGTGCTGCTCGTCGAACTGCCCGCCGAGATGCAGCCGTGGCTGCCCTGGCTGGGACACGAGGAGACGCGGGCCCCGGTGGCGCTGGCCGCCGCCCCTGCGGACGGGGGCGGCGGGGGCCCGGCGTTCTACCCGTTCGCGGACTTCTCGCCCGAACTGGCCGCCGTGCGCTGGGCCGTCCGGCGCGGTGTGCCGGTGGTCGCCTGCGATCTGCCGCTCGCCGACCGCGCGTGGAGCGAGGGCCGGCCGGCCGCCGTC
>NZ_JBKJFM010000242.1:0-5235 GCF_046614825.1 Streptomyces nanhaiensis | reverse complement strand
GGGACCACCGAATGTGCGCCGACCCGCACTTGGTGCGGGTCATCGAGTACACGCTCGACGACTCCCGGCGGCCCGAGCCGGAGGCGACCTACCGTCTGATCACCAGCAGCCTCGGCACCGGGGCCGCCCCGGCCCTGAGCCGCGGAGCCGCGGAGACGGGGGGCGGCGCCCCTCCGGCCCGGGCCGGGACGGGGGCGGGGGGCGGAGGGGGCGGTACGGCCGCGTCGTACCCGGCGAACAACTCCTCCAGCCCCGGCGGGGGTTCGCGCCACCCCCGGGCGGCGGGCTCCTCCTGGCGCCGCCCGATCCGCAGCGACCGCAGCCGGGGGACGTCCGTACGCCGCAGCAGGTCGGCGGTGGACAGGCCCAGCCGCACGCCCGTCCAGTCCTCACCGGTGCGCTGGGCCACGCAGGCGCGCAGGACGAGCGTCCCGCCGGAGCCGGAGCCGGAGTCCATGCCGTCCAGCCGCAACTGGTACACCGGCGACCAGGTGGCCCCGGGCACGTGGTACTCGACCTCCAACTCCGCCTCGGCCGAGCCGTGTTCGCCCCGTCCTCCGGGGTGCGCCGCCACCTCCCCGGACCGCTCCAGCGTCAGGACGGCGGCGGCCGACTCGTCCGCCCGCGCGGCGGGCAGCGCGCTGGAGACCGCCTCCAGACGGTGGACGAGCACACCGACCTCGTACTCGGCCCCGCTCAGTTCGGTCTCCACCGCCCGCAGCCGCTCGTGGAGCAGCGCCAGCCGGCCGTCCACGAAGTTCGCCAGCGCCAGCAGGGACTCCACCGGAGCCCAGCGGGGCGGGTCCCCGCGGCGGTGCTGCGGCGGCACCGCCCGCAACTCCGCCACCTGCCCGATCTCCTCTGCGAGCCGGTCGCGCCGCTCGCGCAGCCGGTCCAGCCGGTCCTCGGCCTCCTCCAACTCAAGTCGCAGAGAAGGCAGTTCACGGTCCTGCCGGGGTGCGGCGGCCCGCACCACCCGTGCGTCGGTCACCCGTAGTCCGGGCGGGCCGGAGACGACCCGGCCGCGCAGCGAGTGGTCGTACAGGGCGATCGGCAGGCCCTCCACCCGGACGCGTACGGCCGCGTCCGGAACCGCCGGGTCCCCCGGCGGCAGGACGCAGCGGGCGCGCCGGACGCACACGGCCCCGACGGCGTGCACCACCACGGACTCCAGCACCGACTCCAGCACCGACTCCAGCACCGACTCCGGCACGGGTTCCGGCCCCGGGGCCGGGGCCGACTCCGCGGCGGCCCCCGTCCGCGCGCCGCCGCCCTCGGCCGTCCCGTCCGCCATGCCGCCCCCTCGTGCCACTCGCCCGACCGGTGACCGCACCATAGCCGCCGGACGGGGCGGGGCAGGAGGCGGTGGGGCGGGTCGGGGACGTGTTCCCGCGGCACCCTCCGCCTCCGCCCCCCACAGCCCCCCTCCGCGTACCGCCGCTCCCCGGTCGTCCTCCTGCCGCCGTACCGCGGTCGCGGCGGGGCGAGTGAGACGGAAATGAGACCGGCAGTAGGCGGGCCGCCGACCATCACGGGGACCGGCGATCCGCCCGCCCCCCTCCGTGCCCGCCCCGGCCCCGCGCTCCACCGCTCTCCCGGGGCCGCGGGCACGTCCGGAGCCGGTCCCCGCCGGAGGGATACGGGGCTTCGCGCCCCTCCCGCCGCCGGGAGCCCGGAACGGAACCGACGAGTACCGCAGAGGAGCACACCATGCAGGAACCAGTGGACAGACCCGCCCACGACCGCACCGCCGAGCCGGCCGCCCCCGCCGCCCCTGTCCCCGGCCCCTCCCCGCGCATCGACCGGCGGCTGTTCCTCGGCGGGGTCGGCGCGGCGGCCACGGCGCTCGCGGTCGGCCAGGCGGGCGCGGCGGCGCAGGCCGCCGAGGGCCCGGCGGCGGCCGCGCTGCCCCAGGAGATGCAGGCGCCCTCGGCCCTGGCGATGAGGACGTTCAGCAGGATCGACGGCACCCCCGTCTACTACTGGCGCGGCGACCGGGGCAACACCACCCTGCGCAGCTGGCAGTGCACCGACGCGTTCTACGACCGGCTGGTGCTGTGGATACGCGATCTGCGCAACCTCTCCGCCGACGGCGGCTTCGGCAACATCGACTTCCTGGTGTCCGCCGGCTTCTACGTCAACCGGAGCGGCCAGCACGGCGCCGGCACCGCGATGGACCTGGACATGGTGCACTGGGCGGGCGGCAGGCGCTGCTCGCCGCTCGACCGCCACCACGCCGAGGGCCGCACCCTGCGCCGCCGCTACCTGGCGGTGGACGCGGTGTGCCGCAGGCGGTTCCGCTACGTCCTCGACGGCTGGTACAACTCCGCCCACCACGACCACATCCACGCCGACTTCGGCGGCCTGCCCACGACGTGCGAGAAGGGCTCCCGCAGCGACACCGTGTTCGTCCAGGCCATGTGCAACAACTTCATGGGCGCCGGTCTGGCCGTGGACGGCATCTGGGGTTCGAACACCCAGACCTGGTTCAACCGCGCGAAGAACCGGCTCGGCATCAGCGGGGACCCGCACTCCGAGATCGTCGCCTGGCGGAACATGCTGGCGCGCATAGCCCGGCACGGATTCAGCGACACCGCGATCTGAGCCGCACGCCGAACCGGGCCGCACGGCGGGCCGGTTCGGCGTACGGCCCGGGCGGAGGCCCGGTTCGGCGGCCCGGGCGGCCGGGACACCGCCCGGGCCGTACGCCCGGGCCCCGTGCGGCAACCGCTCAGTCGGCCGCGGGCAGCAGCCGCCGTACGTGCGGGGGAAGGCGCAGGCTGGCCGGCGGCAGACCGTACCGGTCGAGGGCGCTCCGGAAGGCCGCCGCGTGCCCGTCGGCCGAAGGAGGCTCCCCGGCCAGCACGAGCGCCGCGCTCAACCGGGCCTCGGTACGGGCGACCTCCACGGGCGCCCGCATCCCGCGGTACAGCGACAGCGCCTCGCGCAGCGCTCCGCAGGCCTCCTCCGTCCGTCCGGCCCCGATCTCGGCGTCGCCCAGGCTCCGCAGCGCCTGCGCGGTGCCCGACACCTCGTTGTGCGCCCGCAGCACCTCCAGCGCGGAGAGCAGTGCGGAGCGCGCGCGGGACCAGTCGTGCCCCAGGACGGCGACCAGGGCGCGCACCCGCTCCACATGGGCCGCGCCGACCTCGTCCCCGATCCCGGCGGTGATGCGCCCGGCCTCCGCGAGCAGGCCCAGGGCCTCCGGCCCGTCCCCGCGGTCGGCGACGGCCTCCGCGCAGCGCAGCAGCATCACCACCCGGGTGCGGTCGGCCGCGCGGTGCCGCTCCAGGGCCCGCCGGTAGTGGTCCACGGCCCCGGCGGCGTCGCCCAGGTCGGCGAGGGTGTTGGCGAGTCCGGTCAGCGAGTACACCCGTGCGCGGTCGGACAGGTCCAGCCGCTCGCACTCGCGCACCGAGCGCCCGTAGTGCTCGGCGGCCTCCGGCAGCCGCCCCTTCAGCGCGGTCGCCTTGGCCACCTGCCAGGTCGCGTCCGCGACGATCTCCGGGTCGCCCAGGTCGCGGGCGGCGGCCAGGGCGCGCTCGGCGGTCCGCAGGAGTTCCTCGTAGCGGTCCTGCTGGTACAGGGTCCAGCACAGCGCGAAGTACAGCCTGCAGAGCCTGCGGTCGCCGGCGGCGCCCTCGTCCCAGCAGCCGATCGCGGTGCGGACTACCTCCTCGCGCTCCTTCTCGTAGAAGCGCAGCAGCAGGTGGCCGCCGACCTGGAGGGCCAGGTCGGCGGCCAGCGCCGGGCGGCGCAGCCGCGCGGCCAGGGAGACCGCGGAGATCAGGTTCGCCTGCTCGGCGGAGAACCAGTCGGCGGGCCGCCCCCGCGCGGCCCGCGCCGCGTCGTCCGGCGGTTCGCCCGCGCCCTCGACGGGGTCCAGGGCGCCGCCGTGACCCAGTCGCTGCGCCGCCCCGGAGGCCAGTGCCGCCCAGGCCCGCAGCACCCGCAGGACCGCGGCCTCGCGTTCGGCGGGGGAGTCCTCGGCCAGGGCCCGCTCGGCGGCGAAGTCGTGGACGAGGACGTGGAGCCGGAAGCGCGGCTGGCCTGCCCGGTCCGTCCCGACGGCTTCCAGCAGATGGCGCTCGACCAGCTGGTCGGTGAGCCGGTCGGCCGTGCCGTCGGGCCGCCCGGCCAGCACGCCGAGGACCCAGGCGGGCACACTGCGCGTGTCCAGCAGCCCCAGCCTGCGCAGGGCCGTGCGCAGATCGGGCGCGAGGGAGCGGTAGCCCAGGGCGATGCCGGCGCGTACGTCCAGATCGCCGACGGCGAGCTGGTCCAGCCGCCGCCGGTGCCGTGCCAGACGGTCGCGGAAGCCGCCGATCGTCCAGTCGGGCCGGGCCGCCAGCCGGGCGCCCGCGATGCACAGGGCCAGCGGCAGGTGGCCGCACAGCCGGGCCACCTCCGCGGTGGCGGCGGGTTCGGCGGTGGTGCGCCCGGCGCCCACCAGACGGGTCAGCAGCAGGACGGCGTCCTGGGGGGCGAGGGTGGACACGGTGAACGTACGGGCTCCGGCGAGGGCCGTCAGCCGCCGGCGGGAGGTGGCCAGTACGGCGCAGTCGGCGGTGCCGGGCAGCAGCGGACGCAACTGGGCCTCGTCGCGCACGTCGTCCAGGAGCAGGAGCACCCGGCGCCCGGCGAGCCGGCTGCGCAGCTCGGCGGTCCGCTCCTCGGGGTCGGCGGGGATGTCCTTGCCGTCCGCGCCCAGGCCGCGCAGCAGCCGGGCCGCCGTGTCGTACGGGTCGGCGGGCGTCTCCTGGGAGCCGCGCAGATCGGCGTGGAGCTGGCCCCCGGGGAACTCGTCGGCCAGCGCGTGCCCGGCGTGCAGGGCGGCCGCGGTCTTTCCCGCGCCGCCCGGCCCGGTCAGCACCACCACGGGCACGGTGATGCCGCCGCCGCGCAGGGCCGCCCGTACGCCGTTCAGCAGCCGGCCGCGCCCGTACAGACTCCCCGTCACCGCGGGCAGTTGGCGGGGGACCGGCGGGGGCGGTGTGCGCGCGCGCATGGAGGGGGTCCTGCGGTCGGGGATGTACGGGGTTCCCTGGCGCAAGGGCGTGGCGCGCGTGGGGATCACCGAGGACGTCGGCCACTCCAACGTCAACCCGACCCTGGTGCCCCGCTCCCGCGGCGAGCGCGAGCAGGGCCAGGGGCCGCGCGAGAAGAGCGCGTAGCGCGGACGCGCGGCACGCGCGCATGCGGCGGGGGCCGCCCGGAATCCCTCCGGACGGCCCC
>NZ_JBKJFM010000241.1:0-5307 GCF_046614825.1 Streptomyces nanhaiensis | reverse complement strand
CCAGTCCGATCGAGTGGGCGGACGGCCGCTCCCGGCCGCCGGGCGGCGGCCGGGAACGCGGGCGCGGCGGCGCGCCGGGAGCGGCCCCGCTGAGCTGGACGGCCCGCTCCCACGTGTGGCGCCACGGCTGCGACCACCGCTACCTGATCGACCTGCCGCCCTCCCGCGTCCCCCCGCCCCCGGTGGAGCAGGACGCGGCCGGCTGGGCCCGCTCGCTGGGCGCCGTGCACGGCGGCGAGACGATCGTGGAGGCCACCGTGTACGGCACCGGGGCGGCACCCGTGGTGATCGAGGCCCTGCACGTCCGGGTGGCGGCCCGCCGCACCCCTCCGGCCCGCTCGGTCTTCGCGATGAACGACGGCTGCGGCGGATCCCTCACCCCGGCCGCCTTCTCCGTCGACCTGGACGCCCCGCGCCCGCAGGCGAAGCCCGTGGACGGCTACGACGGCGAGGGCGGCCGGCCCCTGCCGGCCACCCGCCTGCCGTACCGCGTCACCGCCGACGACCCCCTCGCGCTGCGCGTGGAGGCGCGGACCGAGGGCTGCGACTGCGACTGGTACATCGAGGTGGAGTGGAGCGGCGGGGGCGGTGGGGGCACCCTCCGCATCGACGACGGCGGCCGCCCCTTCCGCACCGGTGCGGCGAAGGGACGGCCGGAGTACCGCTGGGCGCTGGAGACCGGGACCTGGGAGCGGGGCTGACCCTCTGGTGCACAATCGACGCACCCGCCGTACCGACCCCGCCGCAGGAGAAGTGCCGTGCCCCTGAGACTCGTCGTCGACCCGGACGCCCCCACCGCACCCTACGAGCAGGTGCGCGCCCAGATCGCCGAGCAGGCCCGCAGCGGTGGGCTGCCGGCCGGCCACCGCCTGCCCACCGTGCGCGGACTCGCCGATGAGCTGGGGCTGGCGGCCAACACGGTGGCCAAGGCGTACCGCGCGCTGGAGGCCGACGGGGTGATCGAGACCCGGGGCCGTCACGGCAGCTTCATCGCCGCCACCGGGGACGCCGCCGCACGTGAGGCCGCGGCTGCGGCGCGGGCGTACGCCCAGCGGGCCCGGCGCCTGGGCCTGGAACGGGCCGCCGCGCTCGCCGCCGCCGAGGAGGCGATCGCCGCCGAGTACGGCCGGGAGGCGGGCTGACGCCTCAGCCGCCTCCGCTCAGCCCGCCGCCAGCCGTTCCCGGGCCTCCATCAGGGCGAAGCCCAGCAGGTTGAGCCCGCGCCAGCGCGCCGGGTCGGACGCCCGCTCGTCGTCCGCGGCCAGCCCGATGCCCCAGACCCGGTCCAGCGGACTGGCCTCCACCAGCACCCGTCCCCCCGTGGCGAGCAGGAACGCCCGCAGGTCGCCGTGCTGCCCGAACTTGTGGACGGAGCCCTCGACCACGATGCCGAAGCGGTGCCGGGCCCAGACCTCCTCGTCGAAGTCCCGCACCGCACGTCCCGCGGCCTTGGCCGCACCCGGCTCCGGTGTGGCCAGGATCCGCTCCTCGGCCGCCGCGTCGCCGAACAGCCGCGCCTTGGCGGCCATCATCCAGTGCTCGGCGGTGGGGTGGAGGACGCCGTCCACGGTGAACGGCGAGGGCCACCACTGGCTGAGGCACCAGGGGCCGGGCGGGCCGTCGCTCCGCCCCCGGGGCGGGGTGTGCCCCCAGAAGTGGAGGTACTTGATCCGCTCCCCGCGCGCCCGCCGCCCGATCAGCTCCGCCACCGGATCGTCCGCGCGCTCCCCGGGAATCTCCCCGGGAACCCTTCCAGGAGAGATTCCGGGAGGCGTCACAGGTACATCCCCTCGTCCGACCGCCCCGGCTGCGGCGGCACCGAGGCCGGGCCCGAGCCCCGGCGCAGCGCGTACAGCTCGGCCAGGGTCGCCCCGTCGCGGCCGACGCCCTCCTCGGTGCCGAGCCAGTTCACCGCCTCCGCCCGCGTGAGCGGGCCGACCTCGATGCGGGCCAGGCAGCGGCCGGGGCGGACGACCGCCGGGTGCAGCCGCTCCAGGTCCTCGTTGGTCGTCAGGCCGACCAGGACGTTGCGGCCCTGGCCCAGCAGTCCGTCGGTGAGGTTCAGCAGCCGGGACAGGGCCTGGCCGGTGGCGTGCTTGGCCTCGCCGCGGATCAGCTCGTCGCAGTCCTCCAGGAGCAGCAGCCGCCAGCGCTCCCGGCCGGGCCGGTCCGGGGCGCCGTCGTCCTCGCCGATGGCGATGTCCATCAGATAGCCGACCTCGTTGAACAGCCGCTCGGGGTCGAGCACGCAGTCCACCTGGCACCAGTCCTGCCAGGAGCGCGCCAGCGTCCGCAGGGCGGAGGTCTTGCCGGTGCCCGGCGGGCCGTGGAGCAGCAGCAGCCGCCCGGTGATGTCGTCCGGGGTGGTCTTCATCAGCCCGTCCATGGCCCCGGCGACCGGGGCGGTGTAGTTGCCGCGGATCTCCTCCCAGCTCCCGGCGGTGATCCGGCGGGTGGTGCGGTACGGGCCGCGCCGCGGGGAGTTGTACCAGAAGCCCATGGTGACGTCGTCCGGCCGGGGCTCGGGCTCGTCCTCCGCGCCCCGCACCGCGGCCTTCAGCGTCCGCTCCGCCAGTTCCTCGCTGACGGCCGTCACGGTCACGTCGGCGCCGCGGGACCAGCGGGAGACCAGCACCGTCCAGCCGTCGCCCTCGGCCAGGGTCGCGCCGCGGTCGCCGTCGCGGGCCGAGCGCAGCACGACCGCCCCCGGCGGCAGCAGTGCCATGCCCTTGCGCACCCGCTCCAGGGAGCGGCTGCGGGCGTGCGGCTGCTCGCCGGTGGTGAAGCGGCCCAGGAAGAGGGCGTCGATGACGTCGGAGGGGGAGTCGCTGTCGTCGATGTTGAGCCGGATGGGCAGCGACTCCTCGGTCGGCACGGCACGGCGGTCGGCACACATGGCCCCCATGATCCGGTACGGGGGGCCGCCGCGCACGCAGGTTTCCTCCGCTTTCCTCCGCCCCGCCGGGGATTCCGGCGGGTGCTCAGCGCAGGACCACGGCCACCGCGAGAGCGGCCAGCAGCAGGACCAGCAGCCCGGCGACGAGCACCAGCACCCCGCGCGGCCCCCGGTCGGCGTCCCAGGAGCCCGGCGCGGACGGCGGCCGCCGCTCCGGGGCCGTGCCCGGCGCGCCCCGGAGCCCGCCCCCGCCGCTCATGTCGTCCCCGTCCCCGTCCTCGCCGGGCGCGGGCCGTGCGGACTCCGGCGAGGACGGAGAGGAGGGAGAGGAAGGAGCGGTGGCGCGCGGGCCGCCGCCGGCCGCGGCCACGCGCAGCAGACGTTCGGCCCGGGCGGCGGTCGTACGCTCGGCCGGGTCCGCCCGCAGCAGCCCCTCCAGCACCGGTGCCAGCGCACCGGCCCGCCGCATGGGCGGCAGGTCGGCGTCGGTGTACGAGGAGAGGAAGCGCAGGGTCTCCCCGGGGGTGCCGCGGCGGAACGGCGAGACGCCCTCCACGGCCAGGTACAGCACCACGCCCAGGGCCCACAGGTCCGCGGCCGGGCCCGGGTCCTGGCCGCGTGCGCACTCCGGGGCGAGGAACTCGGGCCGGCCGACCGCCGCACCGGGCCGGTCGTGCGCCGTGTCGGCCTTCACCTGCGCGGTGCCGAAGTCGGTGAGGACGACCCTGCTGTCGTTTCCCAGCAGGATGTTGGACGGCTTGATGTCGCGGTGGGTGATGCCCGCCTCGTGGGCGCTGCGCAGCGCCGAGACGGCCTCGGCGCCGATCCGCCCGGCGCCGGCCGGGGACATCGGCCCCTCGGCCTCCAGCGCGGCGGCCAGCGACAGCCCCCGGACCAGCTCCATCACGATCCACAGGCGGCCGTCCTCGATCACCACGTCGTGGACGGTGGTGGCGTTGCGGTGGGAGATGCGCCCGGCCGTCATGGCCTCCCGCTCCAGGCGGGAGTAGAGGGCGCGAACCTCGGCCGGGGAGAGCTCCTCGGCGGCCCGGACCTCCTTGACCGCGACCTCGCGGCCCAGCACCTCGTCGCGTCCCTGCCAGACCACGCCCACCTCGCCGCGGCCCAGCTCGGCCGTGAGGCGGTAGCGGTCGGCGAGCAGCCTTCCACTGTCACCGGTGTTCATCCTCGTCCCCCGTCCCCGGCCCCGCCATGGGGCCGGTCGGATGCTGTTGTCTCGTACGGTGTTCGTCAACCCCCTTGCGGGGAAGGTGAATCGAGTGACCGGAATACCCGTGGGTCACGGTCGGGAGATAGGGTTACCCTGCCCGGGCCGGGAGCCCTCGTTTGGGTGGGGAGTGTCATGGAACAGATAACGGTACGCAGCAGGGCGCGGATCCCTGCGATCCAGTGCGGGAGCGGTGCGACCGGTTCGCGCCTGGACCGGCACTTGAGCGTGCTGGCGGGGCCCGCCGTCCCCCAGGATGACACGGCGGAGGCCACCTTGCTCATGCGCGAACTGACCGCGCGCGACGCGGTGCACACGCGCTCCCACAGCAGGGGCGCGCGGGTCTCCCTCTTCGCGCCGCTGCGGCGGCTGCGGCGCTCCCTCTTCGGAGGCCACGCCTGACCACGCCCGGCCGTACCCGCGGCACTCGTAGCATCCACAGCACCCGTAGCACCCGGGCCGGAGGATAAAGGTTTCGGCTCAGGGCTCCGGAGGACCGGCCTCCCCGCGGCGGGCCGGGCGTCATCGCCCGGCCCCGGCCACGTCCGCGCACTTCCCCCCGGCGACCCGCTCCCCAACCGGCGGCCGGCCTCCGCGGGGAGGCCGGCTCCTCACAGCAGCGCCAGCTGCCCCTCCGGACCCTCCTCGCGGTGGTCCAGCACGGAGGCCGGGCGCCGCGCCCCCGGCGGCACCGGCAGCACACCGGCCTCGCGCAGCGCGGACACCTCCACGGCCGGACGCCCGGCCAGCCTGCCGGCGAACTCGGCGCGGGCCCCGCGCAGCCCGTCGAGCAGGGTGAGCACGGTGATCAGCTCCAGCAGCTCCGAGGTCCACCGGGGCTGCCAGGTCTTCGGGCGCACCGCCTCCAGCGTGCCCGGCACGGCCCCGGCCGTACGCCGGGCGAACCACTCGGCGAGCACGCGGACGCCGCCCGCCTCGAACTCCCAGGCGCCGCGCGCCACCGGCGCTATCCGGCCGTCCCCCACCCACAGGGCCTCCTCCTGCGCGTCGTGGCGCAGCGCGTCCGGGTCCGGCCGCTCGGGCAGCGTGGCCCGTACGTAGGGGCGCCGCCCGCCCGGCAGGCGCGCAGACCGCCGTCACGCTCAACCACCACGACGTGCGGGCCCTGACCGACGACCCCGCCGACCTCGACGCCGCACGCCGCATCGACGGCGTCGCCAAC
>NZ_JBKJFM010000240.1:0-5475 GCF_046614825.1 Streptomyces nanhaiensis | reverse complement strand
CGCGGCGGGGCCTGAATACGGATCGGCACTGTCTATGCGCTGACCTGGCCGGTGGGAGGGGCTGAGAGGTGGTGGGGCGCTGTGTTGCGCAGGGCTTCCGCCAGGGCGGCGATGCGTCGTAGGGGGGCGGCGGGAGCGGATGGCGTGGAACGGGCAGGACCCGCGGGGCGGGGGGCGGTGGGGTCCGGCCGCCGAAGCCGCGCTGGTGGACGGTGGTGGCGTGCGCGCAGTGGCTGATGCTGGCCGTCCAGTTGCTCGGTCTGTACCTGCTGGTGGACCTGATCGCCGGAGGGCCCGGGTGGGGCGGCGTCTGGCTGCCGGTGACGCTGCTGACGGGCGGTGCGCTGGGCGGCCCGCTGCTGGCCTGGTGCTGCCGGATCGCGGCACGGGGGCCGGCGCGGGCGTACGGGCTGGAGGAGGAGCGCGGACTGCGGCGGCTGGCGACCGGCTGGGGCCAGGCATGGGTGCTTGAACCGGTGGCCGCCGAGCTGCTGCGGTACCGGGAGGTGCGCGAGCAGTACGTCATCGCGGCGGGCGGCACGGACCGGGCCTGAGGGCGGCCACTGTCCTGCGCATCCCCCACCGTCACCCGTCCGGATGGCCGGGTTGTCCACAACCCGGCGGTACTCCACAGGCCGCGGCGGACATCGGCGCGGGCGGGCAGCATCGGGCCCGTACGGGGAGCGAAGGGGAAGAGGACGGAGGCGGCCCGGATGAACGAGACGATGGTGACGGTGGTCGGCAACGCGGCGTCGGCGGTGGAGGCCAGGACGACGGCGTCCGGACAACCGGTCGCCCGGCTGCGGCTGGCCACCACGGTGCGGCGCTACGACGAGCAGCGGGGCGGCTGGACGGACGCGTACACCAGCTTCTACACGGTGTGGGCGTTCCGGGGACTCGCGGAGAACCTGGCCGCCTCCGTGACCGTCGGCGAACCCCTGCTCGTCCAGGGGCGGTTGCGAGTGCAGCAGGGCGAACGCGACGGAAAGCGCTGGACGTCGGCGGAGATCGAGGCGACGGCGGTCGGGCACGACCTGACCCGCGGCACATCGTCGTTCCACCGCGTCGTGCGGGCCGTTCCCGTCGGCGAACCGCCGCCCAGTCCATGACACTTACATGCAACCGGCCGGTAACTGCCCTTATGTCACGGCGAGTACGCTCCTGCGGCATTCCCTGATAACGATTGGGACTCGGAGTGTGTAACGTCCGGTATTCCTGGGGACCGCGTTCCGATTGCTCCCTACGATCACCCCCTGAGACACGGGGGTTGACGAGGGGACGACCAGACCATGATTTCTGTACGCGGACGGGGTCCCGCCCGTTTCGCCGCCACCGCGATAGCCACGGGCATGCTGGCGGCAGGAGCGATCGCCGGCGCGGGGACCGCCGTCGCAGACGAACTGACCCCGCACAAGGGCGGAGCGACCGCCACTCTGGGAGGCCTGAACAAGGACCGCTCCCACCTCGCCATCTTCCACGACGACGGCGACAAGCAGATCGGTGCCGGCCTCTTCGACATGACGGTCGACGGCGGCGGCGCCCTGCAGACCTACTGCATCGACATCAACACCGGGACGCGCAAGGAGGCCAAGTACAAGGAAGCCTCCTGGGCCGAGTCCTCGCTCCACGACAACGAGAACGCGGGCAGGATCCTCTGGATCCTGAAGAACTCCTACCCGCAGGTGAACGACCTCGCCGCGCTCGCGAACAAGGCGGGTGCCGAGCAGCTCACCGAGAAGACCGCCGCTGCGGGCACCCAGGTCGCGATCTGGCGCTTCTCCGACGACGCGAACGTCTCCGCGAAGGACGCGAACGCCGAGAAGCTCGCCGACTACCTGGAGAAGAACGCCCAGAACCTGGCCGAGCCCACGGCGTCGCTCACGCTCGACCCGCCGGCCGTCTCCGGCAAGGCCGGTGAGAAGCTCGGTCCGATCACCGTGCACACCAACGCGCAGGAGGTGACCGTCGCGCCCGGCGCGGAGGCCACGAACGCGGGTGTGAAGGTCGTCGGCAAGGACGGCAACGTGGTGACCTCCGCCAAGGAGGGCGACCAGCTCTTCTTCGACGTGCCCAAGGGCACCGAGCCCGGCACCGCCTCGCTGACCCTGCAGGCCAGCACCGAGGTCTCGGTGGGCCGCGCCTTCACCAGCATCGACCCGAAGAACCCGAGCCAGACCCAGATCCTGGCCGGCTCCAGCGGCTCCAGCGTCAGCGCCACCGCGACCGCGACCTGGGCCAACGAGGGCCCGATCCCGGCCGTGACCGCCGAGAAGAACTGCGCCAAGGGCGGCGTGGACGTCACCGCGACCAACAAGGGTGACGAGCCGTTCTCCTTCTCCCTCGCGGGCAAGGAGTACGAGATCCCGGCCGGCGGCTCCGAGACCGTGACCGTCCCGGTCCAGGAGGACCAGGAGTACAACATCACGATCACCGGTCCGAACGGTTTCAAGGAGACCTTCACCGGCACCCTCGACTGCGAGACCGCCGAGGTCACCACCGGCGGCAACGGCGGCGGCGAGGAGGAGAGCCCCAAGCCCTCCACCGAGCCCAGCCCGGCCACCGTCGGCGGCGACACCGGTGACACCGACGGCAACCTCGCCGAGACCGGCAGCAGCAGCACCACCCCGATCATCGCGGGCGTCGCCCTCGCCCTGGTGGTCCTCGGTGGCGCCGCCGTCTTCTTCCTCCGGAAGAAGAAGCCCGCCACGGCCGGCTCCGACGACTGAGCCGTCGCCCCACCCTGCTCCACCGGTCCGGGCGTGATCGCCTGATCCGCCCGGACCACCCGGCCGTGTGCCGCCGCACCTCCGCGGCGGCACACGGCCTTGTCCGTGGTGTTCACGGCCCGGGGCCGTGACGCAGGTCGCCCCGGTACTCGTTTTCGTCCCAGCGCGGGGGTGCGGCAAGATGGGGTGTATCTGCCCACTCCCTGATTGCCGGACGGTTTCTCTTGGCTGAGTACATCTACACCATGCGCAAGGCGCGTAAGGCGCACGGCGACAAGGTGATTCTCGACGACGTCACGCTGAGCTTCCTGCCCGGAGCGAAGATCGGTGTCGTGGGCCCCAACGGCGCCGGAAAGTCCACGGTGCTGAAGATCATGGCCGGGCTGGAGCAGCCGTCCAACGGCGACGCCTTCCTCGCCCCCGGCTACAGCGTCGGCATCCTCCTCCAGGAGCCCCCGCTGGACGAGTCCAAGACGGTGCTGGAGAACGTCCAGGACGGCGTCGCGGAGATCAAGGGCAAGCTCGACCGGTTCAACGAGATCGCCGAGCAGATGGCGACCGAGTACACCGACGAGCTGATGGAGGAGATGGGCAAGCTCCAGGAGCAGCTCGACCACGCGAACGCCTGGGACCTGGACGCCCAGCTGGAGCAGGCCATGGACGCCCTGGGCTGCCCGCCCGGCGACTGGCCCGTCACCAACCTCTCCGGTGGTGAGAAGCGCCGCGTGGCCCTGTGCAAGCTCCTGCTGGAGGCCCCCGACCTGCTGCTGCTGGACGAGCCCACCAACCACCTGGACGCCGAGTCCGTGCTGTGGCTGGAGCAGCACCTGGCCAAGTACGAGGGCACCGTCGTGGCCATCACCCACGACCGGTACTTCCTGGACAACGTAGCCGAGTGGATCCTCGAGCTCGACCGCGGCCGCGCCCACCCCTACGAGGGCAACTACTCCACCTACCTGGAGAAGAAGGCCGCCCGCCTGAAGGTCGAGGGGCAGAAGGACGCCAAGCGCCAGAAGCGCCTCAAGGAGGAGCTGGAGTGGGTCCGCTCCAACGCCAAGGGGCGGCAGGCGAAGTCCAAGGCGCGTCTGACCCGCTACGAGGAGATGGCCGCCGAGGCCGAGAAGACCCGGAAGCTGGACTTCGAGGAGATCCAGATCCCGCCGGGCCCGCGCCTGGGCAACGTCGTGGTCGAGGTCGAGCACCTGCACAAGGCGTTCGGTGACAAGGTCCTCATCGACGACCTGTCCTTCACCCTGCCGCGCAACGGCATCGTCGGCGTCATCGGCCCCAACGGCGCGGGCAAGACCACGCTGTTCAAGATGATCCAGGGTCTGGAGGAGCCGGACTCCGGCACCATCAAGATCGGCGACACGGTCAAGATCTCCTACGTCGACCAGGCCCGCGCCAACATCGACCCCAAGAAGACGCTGTGGGCCGTCGTCTCCGACGAGCTGGACTACATCAACGTCGGCCAGGTCGAGATGCCCTCGCGCGCCTACGTCTCCGCGTTCGGCTTCAAGGGCCCGGACCAGCAGAAGCCGGCCGGGGTCCTCTCCGGCGGTGAGCGCAACCGCCTGAACCTGGCGCTCACCCTCAAGCAGGGCGGCAACCTGCTCCTGCTCGACGAGCCGACCAACGACCTCGACGTGGAGACCCTGTCCTCGCTGGAGAACGCGCTGCTGGAGTTCCCCGGCTGCGCCGTGGTGGTCTCCCACGACCGCTGGTTCCTGGACCGCGTGGCCACCCACATCCTCGCCTACGAGGGCGAGAGCAAGTGGTTCTGGTTCGAGGGCAACTTCGAGTCGTACGAGAAGAACAAGGTCGAGCGCCTCGGCCCGGACGCCGCCCGTCCGCACCGCACCACCTACAAGAAGCTGACGCGGGGCTGAGAAAGCGTGCGCCACACATTCCCCTGCCCCCTGCGCTGGTCCGACATGGACTCCTTCGGGCACGTCAACAACGTCGTGTTCCTGAGGTACCTGGAGGAGGCGCGGATCGACTTCATGTTCCGGCTCGCCCGCCAGGCTGCGTCGGGGGCCTTCACCGGCGGCTCGGTGGTGGCCAGGCACGAGATCTCCTACCTGCGCCCGCTGGTGCACCGGCACGAGCCGGTCGTGGTCGAGCTGTGGGTGACGAAGGTCGGCGCCGCCTCGCTGACGGTGGAGTACGAGGTCAAGGACGGCCCCGGCGAGGGGGACACCGTCTACGTCCGCGCCTCGACGGTCGTGGTCCCCTACGACCTGGAGCGCGAGCGTCCGCGACGGCTCTCCGACGAGGAGAAGGCGTTCCTCAAGGAGTACCTGGACGACAGCGCGACGGGGGCCGCCGCCGCATGAGCGGACAGCCCCCACACCTGGTGTTCGCCGACCCGGGGGAGGCGGCCGAGCTGGCCGCCCTCCTGGGCCGGCTGCTGCGCTGGGAGAAGGCCGCGGCGGTACGGCTGCGGGCGGCCGGCGACGGCGTCCTGGGCGTCTTCGCGCGCCCGGCCCGCTTCGAGGTGCTGGCCGTGCGCACCGCCCGGCTGGCCGGGCCGGCGGAGCTGGACGCGACGGTCTCCGCCGGAGAACTGCTGGAGGGCGTCGACGAGGCGTCCGGGTCCGTCTCCGTGCCCGCGGCCGTGACCGGCCGTGCCCTCAGACACCCAACAGCGCGCCCGACCCGGACCATCCACGGAAACCACGGTCCACGCCCCACCCCGCAGGGGGAGGCAGTACTGGTGTCTTCCGCCGGACCATCCCGGCCGACTAGT
>NZ_JBKJFM010000023.1:0-52755 GCF_046614825.1 Streptomyces nanhaiensis | reverse complement strand
TGGCCGCCGCCGCACGCGAGGCGGTGGAGACGGCCCTGGGAACGGGTGCACGGGCGGCGGTGGCGGCCACGGACCGCAACCCGCCACCGCCGCCCGGGCGTCAGTCCGCGCTGGCCTGACCCCCGTCGGCCCGCTCCCCGCCGGGCTGCTCCCCGTCGGCCTCGCCCGCGGCCCGGCGGGTCAGGCGGATCGTGTCCCGGTACCACAGTCCGCTGTCCTTGACGGTCCGGCGCTGGGTCCCGTAGTCCACGTGGACCAGACCGAACCGCTTGGCGTACCCGTAGGCCCACTCGAAGTTGTCCATCAGCGACCAGGCGAAGTAGCCGCGCACGTCCGCCCCGGCGCTCCGGGCCGCCGCCACCGCGCGGATGTGGTCGGCGAGGTAGGCGGTGCGGTCGGCGTCGTGCACCGCCCCGTCGGCCGGCGGCTCGTCGTCGAAGGCGGCGCCGTTCTCGGTGATCACCGTCGGCAGCCCGTAGTCCTCCTGCAGCCGCACCAGCAGCTCGGTCAGGCGCTCGGGGACGATCTCCCAGTCCATCGCCGTGCGCGGCCGGCCCTGCGGGACGACCCGTGTCACCGGCAGCCCGTCCTCACCGGTGGTGGAGCCGTCCTCGGCGGTGCCCGAGAAGACGTGGCCGGAGTAGAAGTTGACGCCGAGCACGTCCAGCGGTGTGGAGATCGCCTCCAGATCGCCGTCCTCCACCGGCAGGGTCACCCCCCTGGCGGCCAGGTCCTCCACCACGTCCTGCGGATAGCGCCCGTGCACCAGCGGGTCCAGGTAGAGCCGGGTGCCCATGCCGTCGGCCCGGCGCGCGGCGGCCCGGTCGGCCTCGCCGTCGCTCGCCGGGGTGGCGGTGCCCAGGTTGAGGGTGATGCCCAGCTCCCCGGGCGGGTTCCCGGCGGCGCGCAGCCGACGGGCGGCCAGCCCGTGGCCGAGCAGCAGGTGGTGGACGGCCCGCATGGAGTCGCCGAAGTCCCTCCGGCCGGGCGCGTGCACCCCCTGGTCGTAGCCGAGCACCGCCGAGCACCACGGCTCGTTCAGCGTCGTCCAGTGCCGGACGCGGTCGCCGAGGGCGTCGTGGGCGATCTCGGCGTAGTCGGCGAACCGGTACGCGGTGTCGCGCTCCGGCCAGCCGCCCGCGTCCTCCAGCTCCTGGGGCAGGTCCCAGTGGTAGAGGGTGACCCACGGGGTGACGCCGCGGTCCAGCAGCTCGTCGACCAGCCGGTCGTAGAAGGCGATGCCGCGCGGGTTGCCCTTCCCGCGGCCGCCCGGCTGGATGCGCGGCCACGCCAGCGAGAAGCGGTAGGTGTCCACGCCCAGGGAGGCGATCAGCTCCACGTCCTGCGGCATCCGGTGGTAGTGGTCGCAGGCGGTGTCGCCGTTCTCGCCGCCCACCACGGCTCCGGGCACGCGGCAGAAGGTGTCCCAGATGGAGGGGGTGCGGCCGTCCTCGTCGACCGCGCCCTCGATCTGGTACGAGGAGGTGGCCACCCCCCAGCGGAAGTCCGCGGGCAGCCCGGCGACCGGTTCGGCGGCCGGCCCTGCGGCGGGGGAGGTTGCGGTCGGGGTCGGCGTGGAAGTGGTGGCGGTCATGATTCTCCAGATCGGCGGTCGTCGTTCAGCCAGCAGGCGACGCTGCGGCCGGTGTCTGTGCCGGTACCGGTGCCGGTCACGGGCGCCAGAGGGGGCGTGTGCAGGCCGCAGGGCTCGAAGGCCTTCGGGCAGCGGGGGTGGAAGGCGCAGCCGGACGGCATCGCACGCAGGTCCGGCGGGGAGCCGGGTATGCCGGTCAGCTCGCGGCGCGGGCCGTGCAGCGCGGGGAAGGAGTGCAGCAGCCCGTGGCTGTACGGGTGGCGGGGGTCGCGGTAGATGTCGGCGGCCCCGGCCTGCTCCACGACCCGGCCGCCGTACATGATGGCGATCCGGTCGGAGAACTCGATCAGCAGCGAGATGTCGTGGGTGATGAAGACGACCGAGAAGTCCAGCTCCTCGCGCAGCCGCACGAGCTGCCGCAGGATCTGGCGCTGCATCACCACGTCCAGCGCGGTGGTCGGTTCGTCCATGACGACGATCTCCGGCTCCAGGGCCAGCGCCATCGCGATCATGACCCGCTGCCGCATCCCGCCCGAGAGCTGGTGCGGATAGGCGCCCAGCCGGTCGGGGGAGATCCCCACCAGCGACAGCAGCTCCCGCGCCCGCCCGGTGCGCTCCTCCCGGGACATCCCCGGCCGGTGGGCCTTCAGGACGTCGGTGAGCTGGGTGCGCACCGTGTGGACGGGGTTGAGGGAGTTCATCGCGCCCTGGAAGACGATGGAGACCTCCTGCCAGCGGAACGCCCGCAGCTCCTGCGGGGTCATGGCCAGCACGTCCACCGGTTCGCCCTCGCGCGGGTGGTAGCGCACGTCCCCGCCGGTGATCACCCCGGGCGGGGAGAGCAGCCGGGTGACGGCGTAGGCCAGGGTGGACTTGCCCGAACCGGACTCGCCGGCCAGGCCCAGCACCTCGCCGCGGCGCAGGGTCAGGTCCACGTCGTGCAGGGCCCGCACAGCGCCGTCCCCGACGCCGTAGTCGACGGACAGACCGCCGATCTCCAGCACGGGAGGCCGCGTCGAGGCGTGCGGCGGGGCGCTCACGGGGGAGGTGGCCGATGTGCTCATACGGGTGTCTCCTCGGTCTCGCGGGTCTCGCGCGCCCCGCCCGCCTTCCCCGCGGGCCCCGCCCCGCCGCGCGGGGCGCGGGCGACGGGGGTGAAGCCGACCCGCATCCGGGCCCCGCCCCGGACGCGTACGGCGGTGCGCAGCCTGGGGTTGACGAACTCGTCGATGCCGAAGTTGATCAGCGTCAGCGCCGTGCCCAGCAGCGCGATGCACAGCCCGGCGGGCACGAACCACCACCACGCGCCCTGGCCGAGCGCCTGGTTGCTCTGCGCCCAGAACAGGATGGTCCCCCAGTTCCAGTGGGAGATGTCGGCCACGCCGATGAAGGCCAGGGTGATCTCCGACAGCACCGCGAAGATCACCGTTCCGACGAATCCGGAGGCGATGACGGCGGTCAGGTTCGGCAGGATCTCGAAGACGATGATCCGCCAGGTGGACTCGCCCGTGGCCCGTGCGGCCTGGACGTAGTCCCGTCCGCGCAGCGACATGGTCTGCGCGCGCAGCACCCGGGCCCCCCAGGCCCACGCGGTGAGGCTGATGACCACCGCGATGATCACGTCGCCGGAGTCCGGCAGGAAGCTGGCGATGATGATGATCAGCGGCAGCCCGGGCAGGACGAGGAAGATGTTGGTGAGGGCGGAGAGCACCTCGTCGCCGACGCCGGACAGGAAGCCGGAGCTCACCCCGACCAGCACCGACAGCAGCGTCGCGAAGAAGCCCGCGACGAAGCCCACCACGAGCACCCCGCGGGTGCCCACCAGCACCTGGGAGAAGATGTCCTGCCCGGTCTGCGTGGTACCGAACGGGTGCTCCCAGGAAGGCGGCTGGAGCACGTCGTCGCTCATCGCGGACGGGTCGTACGGGGCCAGCCACTCGCCCGCGACGGCGAGCAGGACGAACAGGCCCAGGATCGCCAGCCCGGTGGCGGTCTTGCCGTTGCGCAGGAAGCGCAGCCGGTCGCGGCGGGCCGCGGGCGGGGCGGCGGCGGGAACGACGGCGGCGCTTTCGGACGCCTGTACTGCCATGGATCAGCCCTCCTTCCGGGTGCGCGGGTCGAGGATCATGTAGAGCAGGTCGGCCAGGAGGTTGGCGGCCAGCACCGCGAGGGTGATGATCAGGAAGACGCCCTGCATCAGCGGGTAGTCCTTGGCTCCGACGCCCTGGAAGAGGACGTAGCCGATGCCGGGGTAGGAGAAGACCATCTCCACCAGCAGGGTGCCGCCGACGATGAAGCCCAGCGAGAGCGCGAAGCCGGAGACGTTGGGCAGGATCGCGTTGCGGGCGGCGTAGGAGAACATCACCCGGCGCTCGGGCAGGCCCTTGGCCTGGGCGACCATCACGTAGTCCTCGGAGGAGACGGTCACCATCATGTTCCGCATCCCCAGGACCCAGCCGGCCATCGCGCTGAGCACGACGGTCACGCCCGGCAGCACCGCGTGGTACAGCGCGCTGGAGACGAACGCCCCGCTCAGGGACGGCACCAGGGAGGTGTCGTAGCCGCCGGAGGCGGGGAAGAGGGGCCACTGCACGGCGAACACCGCGATGGCGATCAGCCCCAGCCAGAAGTACGGGATGGCCGAGATGAAGGTGGTCACCGGCAGCAGCCCGTCCAGCCAGGAGCCGCGCTTCCAGCCGGCGAAGATGCCGATGCCGGTGCCGAGCAGGAAGCTGATCAGGGTCGTGGTGCCGACCAGGGCCAGGGTCCACGGCAGGCTCTGGGCGATGACCTCCGAGACGGGGGTGGGGAAGAAGGTGAACGACGTCCCCAGGTCGCCGCGGAACAGGCTGGCCCAGTAGTCGGTGTACTGCAGCCACAGCGAGCGGTCCCGGTCGAGCCCGAAGAGGGCCTCCAGGGAGGCGATGGACTTGCTGGAGAGCTGGCCCTGGTATCGGGCGAGCAGCGACTGCACCGGATCGCCGGGCATCAGCCGGGGGATGAGGAAGTTGATGGTGATGGCCGCCCAGGCGGTCAGCAGGTAGAAGGCCAGGCGCTGGAGGACGAACTTCACGAGGCGGCCCCCCGCCCGGTCCCGGCGGTCCGCGCGTCCCCGGGGGCCGGCACGTCCGGGGAGGTGTCGTACAGCCAGCAGGCCGCCCACTGGCCGCCGTCGAGGTCGAAGCGCGGCGGGGTCCGGTCGCGGCAGCGCTCCATCGCCATCGGGCAGCGCGGGTGGAAGCGGCAGCCGTCGGGCGGCGAGATCAGGCTGGGCGGCTCGCTCGCCGACGGATCGGCCGGATCCCCGCCGTCCCCGCCGTCCCCGCCGTCCCCGCCGCCCTCGCCGGTCCCGCCGCCCCCGGTGACCCGGTCCGGGTCGGGGGCGGAGGCCAGCAGCAGCCGGGTGTAGGGGTGGGCGGGGCGCTGGGTGACGGTCTCGCTGTCGCCGCCCTCGACCATCCTCCCCGCGTACATCACCAGCGTCTCGTCCGCGAAGTAGCGGGCGGAGGCGATGTCGTGGGTGATGTAGAGGATCGCCAGGTCCAGCCGCTCCTTGAGGTCGCGCAGCAGGTTGAGCACGCCCAGGCGGATGGAGACGTCCAGCATGGAGACCGGCTCGTCGGCCAGCAGCACCCGCGGATCGGCGGCCATCGCGCGGGCGATGGCCACCCGCTGGCGCTGGCCGCCGGACAGCTCGTGCGGGAAGGCGTCCAGGTAGCGGGAGGCCGGGGTGAGCTGCACCCGCTCCAGCAGAGCGGCCAGCGCCTTCTCCAGCTCCGCCGCGCCGCTGCCGGCCCGGCCGTGGATGCGCAGCGCGCGGGTGAGGTGGTAGCGGACGGTGTGCACCGGGTTGAGCGAGGCGAACGGGTCCTGGAAGATCAGCTGGACGTGCCGGCAGTACGCGCGGAACGCCCGCCCCCGCCCGGCCCGCACCGGTCTGCCGTCCAGCCGGATCTCCCCGGCGGTCGCGGGGTGGAGCTGGGCGAGCAGCCGGGCGACGGTGGACTTGCCCGACCCGGACTCGCCCACCAGCGCGGTCACCGAACCGCGGCGCAGCCGCAGCGACACGTCGTCCACCGCGTGGACGGCCCGGCGCTTCCCGCCCAGCAGCGCGCGGGCGCCGCGCCGCACGGGGAAGTGCTTGCTCACCCCCTCGGCCTCCAGCACCACGCGCTCGTCGGTGCCGGTGCCGGGGGCGGGGGCGGGGGCGGGGGCGGGGGCCGGGCCGGCGGGACCGGCCGCGCGGTCGGGTGGTGGTGCGGGGTGTTGTTCGGAGCGTTCTTCGGACATGGCTCTTCCTGTCGTCCCTGTGGTCGTGGCTGTCGGGCTGCCTGTGCCGTGTGCGCGGATGCCGGGGCCGTGGCCGGTACGTGCCGGGCGGGGCCCGTCCCGCCGCGGTGCGGGGATGGGATGAGGCGTGCGGCGGGGCGGGCGGCCCGCCCGGCGTCCGGCGCCCGGCGTGCCGTCAGGAGGCGGGGCGCAGGTGCAGGACGACGTCCAGGGAGTTGGGCTGGGTGGGCTGCGGCGGCGCGTACGGGTCGGACTCCGAGGGCCAGCCGACCCAGTTGCGGGTGCTGTACTCGGCGCCGATGGGAGCGGCGGCGGTGGCGATGAGCGGCACCTCCTCGACCATGATCCGCTGGAGTTCGTTCAGCGCCTCGGTGCGGGTGCTCTCGTCGCTCGCGTTCGCGTACTCCTTGAGCGCCTTGGTGGCCGCCTCGTTGCGGAAGCGGCCGAAGTTGCCGCCGGGGGCCGCCTTGCCGAGCGGCTGGTACAGCTCGCCGTCCATCACGTGCTGGTACATGTCGTACGGGGTGGCGCCGCTGTTGGTCCAGTGCAGGCTGGCGTCGAAGTCGCCCTCGTTCATCGCGGTGGTCCAGGCGTCGACGGTCTGGGTCCTGACCTTGGCCTCGATGCCGATCTGCTTGACGTTGTCCTTGATGATCGACAGACCGGTGAGGTAGTCGGACCAGCCGGCCGGGTCGGTGAGCGTCATCGTCACCGGCTTGCCCGAGGGGTCCTTCAGGACGCCTCCGGACAGGGTGTAACCGGCCTTCTTCAGTTCCTTCTTGGCGGCCTCGACGTCCACCTCCTGCTTCTCGCCCTTGTACTCGGGGGCGATGAAGGGCTCGCCGGCGGGCAGCGGGATGCCGGTCACGCTCTCGATCTCCGGGTAGAGCGTGGCCTGCGCCCGGACGTGGATGGCCTCGCGGTCGACGACGTGGTTGATGGCGCGGCGCAGCGCCGGGTCGTCGAAGGGCTTCTTGGCGGTGTTGAACCACAGGCCGTGGACGCCCAGCCCGGAGGGGAACCAGAGCTTGTGGTGCTCGGGGTCCTTGGAGACGTAGATCTTCTCGTAGTCCGGGGTGAAGACGAAGGACCACTCGCAGGTGCCGTTGGCCAGGGCCGTGGTCTGCGCGTTGTTGTCGTTGTAGGAGGTGTAGCGCAGCTCCCGGACCTTCGGCTTCTCCTGCCAGTAGGTGTCGCGGGCGGCGAGGGTGATGGTCTGCGGCGTGAAGGTCCTGAGCGTGTACGGGCCGGTGCCCACGGGCTTCTTGTTGGGCCAGGTCTCGGGGTTCTTCACCTTCGACCAGATGTGCTCGGGCACGACGAAGGTGGTCAGGATCTTGCTCTGGTTGACGAACTGCGACTCGGGGAAGGTCAGTTCGACGGTGTCGTCCTTGCGGCTGATGCCGTCGTAGGGGATGGCGTTGGTGTTGAGCGCCTCGTTCTCCTTCAGCAGCCGGAAGGTGAACTCCACGTCCCCCGCGCTGAACTCCTTCCCGTCGGACCAGGTGGGCCCGTCCTGCACGGTCAGGGTGAGCTTCCTGTAGTTGTCCGACCACTTCCACTCGCTGGCCAGCCAGGGCGTGCCCTTGTCGGCGGGGCGGACGCCGTTCACCATCACCAGCGGCTCGTAGATCATGTGGCGGTAGCCCAGGGAGGCGCCCGCGGAGGTGCCCAGGAACGGGTTGCTGTTGTCGGTCTGCGGGCCGTTGGGCATGCCGACGGTCAGCACGCCCTTGTCGCCCTTGGCCTGTCCGCCGCCCGCACCGGGGGCGCCCGCGGTGCAGCCGGCGAGCAGGGCGGTGGCGGCCAGGGCCACCGCGATGGCGGTTCTGGTCCGGGTCCTGACTCTCATGGTGTCTCCTCCTGGTCTTTCCGTTTTCGATCGCGGTGGGTGAGGGAGCGATCTCGACTGATTTTTGAGAGCGCTCTCAGAATGGCTGGGACTCTGCGCTTGAGAGCGCTCTCATCGGGGTTCTGCGGCAGGTGCGAGCGGGACGGGGGGTGGGGTTCTAGGGGGTGAGGACCGGGCCGGGGGCCGACGCGCGGTCCACCAGTTCGGTGGGCAGGACGACCCGGTCGCCGTCCGGGATGTCGTCGGGGAGACCGTCCGGGGGGCCGGCGCCGATCCGGGCCAGCAGCAGGGCGGCGGCCGCCCCGCCCATGGCCCGCAGCGGCTGGCGGACGGTGGTCAGGGGCGGGTCGGTGTAGGCGGCCAGCGGAATGTCGTCGAAGCCGATCACCGCGACGTCGTCGGGCACCCGCCGCCCGGCCGCGCGCAGGGCGCGCAGGGCGCCCATCGCGCTCAGGTCGTTGTGGGCGAAGACGGCGTCGAAGCCGGCGCCCTCGGCCAGGAGGCGCGCCACGGCCTCCTCGCCCGAGCGCTCCCCGAAGCCGCCCTCCACCGTGCGGCGCGGATCGTGCCCGGCGCCGTGCTCCTCCATGGTCCGGACGAAGCCCTCCAGCCGCTCGCGCACGCAGTCGAACCGCCGGGGGCCGGTTATCACCAGCGGCCTGCTGCGGCCGAGGCCGAGCAGCCGGTGTGCCGCCTGCCGGCCGCCGAGGGTGTTGGTGGTCGCGACGGAGGGGAACCCCGGATGGCGGACGCGGTCGTCGATCAGCACGACCGGCAGGCCCGAGCGGTGCATCGCGGCGACGGCGCCGGTCTCGGTCTCCGGCTCCACCACCAGCAGCCCGTCGAACGCGTTCGCCGACACCTGCGCGGCCAGCCGCGTCATCGACTCCCGGCCCCGGCTGCAGGTGAACAGCAGCAGCCCGTATCCGGCCGCCTCGACGGCGTCCACCGCGCCCTGGACGAGCTCGGCCACCCAGGGCCAGGCCAGGGAGGGCGCGAGCATCCCGACGGTGCGGCTGCGGCCCCGGGCCAGCCCGACGGCGCGCGAACTGGGCACGTAGCCCAGCCTGCCGATGACGTCGCGCACCCGTTCGGCGGTCCGGCCGTCCACCTCGCCCTTGGCGTTGAGCACCCGGGAGACGGTCGACTTGCTGACGCCGGCCGCACGGGCGACATCGGCGATGGTGACGCGCATGTGCACTCCTTCGGCGGCTCGGTGCTGCTCGGTTCGGCTGCGGCGGGGGCGGGGACGGGGGTGGTGAACGGGGCCGGCGGACGGACGACGGGACGGCGGTGGCGCGGCAGTGGTAGGCGGCGGCACCGGTCCCGGGACCGGTGCCGGGCATGGGCACGGAGTCAAACGGCAGCGAGCAAGGGCGTCAAGACTTCACGTCAAAATTGCTTGTCACTGTTTGAGAACGCTCTCAAGAGCGCTCTCTTGTTCACCTCTTGAAGTCAATTGGTCTCATCCAAGCCCTTGACGACCGGGTTTCCCCGGGAGTTGACTCACTGCCCGAACCAAGCCTGGAAAGCGGGCGGTTGGTGTGCCGAGCGCCGCCCGCATCCCGTCCGCGCCGCGCTCCGTGCGCACGAGGCGGCTTCATGCCGCCGCGGCCGCCGTACGGTCACGTACCCGCCGCCCGTGCCCCGGGGAGCGGCACCCCACCGCCGGATCCTCCGGACGACAGACGGATGTGATGGTCATGCACCCGACAACCCCCCACACGCCCCACGACCCTCCCCGCGGAAAACCCGCCCGGCGCCGCCGGTCCCGCCGCTGGGCGTCGGCGGCCACGCTGCTGACCCTGGCCGCGACCATGGCGGTCACCGGCACCGCGGCCGCCGGCCCGGCGGGCGAGACCGCCGGGAGAACCGTCCAGAAGGCCGCCCAGGGCGCCGAGGCCGTCCCGGCGGCGGTGCTGTTCGAGGAGAACTTCGACGGCCCCGCCGGTTCGGCGGTCGACAGCCGCAGATGGCAGCTGGAGACCGGCGACAACAGCGGCAACAACCACGAGCGGCAGTACTACACGCCGGGCAACGCCAACGCCGCGCTCGACGGCAACGGCAACCTGGTGATCACCGCCCGCAAGGAGAACCCGGGCAACTACCAGTGCTGGTACGGGCGTTGCGAGTACACCTCGGCCCGGATGAACACCGCGGGGAAGTTCACCACCACCTACGGCCACATCGAGGCCCGGATGAAGCTCCCGCGCGGACAGGGCATGTGGCCCGCGTTCTGGATGCTCGGCCACGACATCGGCAGCGTCGGCTGGCCCAACAGCGGCGAGATCGACATCATGGAGAACGTCGGCTACGAGCCCGGCACCGTGCACGGCACCCTGCACGGCCCCGGCTACTCCGGCGGCGAGGGCATCGGCGCCGGCTACACCCTCCCCGGCGGCAGGGCGTTCGCCGACGACTTCCACACCTTCGCCGTCGACTGGTCCCCGAACTCCATCACCTGGTCGGTCGACGGCCAGGTCTACCAGCGCCGCACCCCGGCCGACCTGGGCGGCGACCGCTGGGTGTTCGACAAGCCGTTCTTCCTGATCCTCAACCTCGCGGTGGGCGGCGACTGGCCGGGCCTGCCGGACTCGAGCACGGTCTTCCCGCAGAAGCTCGTCGTCGACTACGTCCGCGTCACCAGCGGCGGCGACAGCGGTGGCGGCAGTGGGCGCACCGGCACCATCACCGGTCTGGCGGGCAAGTGCCTGGACGTGGCCTGGGCGGACACCGCCAACGGCACCCCCGTGCAGATCCACGACTGCAACGGCAACGCCGCCCAGCAGTGGACCGTCGGCACGGACGGCACCATACGGGCGCTCGGCAAGTGCCTGGACGTCTCCGGCGCGGGCAGGGCGGACGGCACCCCCGTCCAGATCTGGGACTGCAACGGCACGGCCGCCCAGCAGTGGGTCGTCACCGGGGCCCGGGACATCGTCAACCCCAACGCCGACAAGTGCCTGGACGTGAGGGACAACAACTCCGCCAACGGCACGAAGACGCAGATCTGGACCTGCTCGGGCACCGCCAACCAGAAGTGGAACACGCCCTGATCCGGCCCTGATCCGGCCCTGATCCGGCCCTGATCCGGCACGGGGCCGGGGCCCCTCCCCGGTACTGCGTCCGGGCCCCGGCCGTCTCCCCGCCGCCCCGCCCCCACCTCCGGTCACCCGCCTCGGGGACCGCTCCGGGTGGGGGCGGGGCGTGCGCGTAGGGTGTGGGCTTCCCGTACCGGCGGGGGCGTGTGGCGTGCGGAGGTGGCGATCTACCACGGCCGGGACTACATCAGGTACTGGGGCATCGACTTCCAGGACCTCCCCGGCGGCCGCCGGGGCCCTCGGCGTGCTCGGCCTGCTCATCGCCGCGCTCCTGGCCTGGGGGCTGCTGAAGACGCGCCGCACCAGGCCCGCGGACCCCGAGGCGCGGGAGCGGGCCAGGGCGCGCGCAGAGAGCCGGCGGCGCCAGGCCGGACTGCGTAAGCGGCGGCTGGCGCTGCAGAGGAGGGGAAGCCGCGGAAAGTAGCGGTGCGTACGCGCCGGTGACGCGCCGCGGCGCCCGGCGCCCGGCGGTCCCGGACGCGGCGCTATCCGCCCACCGGCCCCGCACCGCCGGGACCGGGCCCGGAGCCGGGGCCGTGGCCGCCGTCCCCGGCCTCCTCCGCCACGAGATCCCGGTACTCGGGGTGCATGACGATCCACTGCTCGACGAAGGCGCAGGCCGGCCGGATCCGCAGGCCGCGCCGCCGCGCGTCGTCCAGCGCGGTGCGCACCAGCCGGTCGCCGATGCCCCGGCCGAGGAAGGGCCGGGACACCACCACCCGCGGATAGGTCACCAGACCGTCGTTGCGGACGTAGTCGGCGAAACCGGTGAGGGTCGCGCCGATCCGGGCCTCGAACCGGCCGTGGGCCGGGGCGTCGGTGATCGTGACCTGGCTGTTGGTGGCTGCCGTGGGCATGCTGCGTTCCTCCCGGAATGGCCGTATCGAGCGAAAAGTGCGATACAGGGGCATTCTTCCGGGCGTCCGAGTGCCACACGGCGGCGTTCCTATCCCTCCCGCCCCCCGGCAGGACGGGTGAACCGGTCGGGAGGGGAGTTCCGGCGGACGCGCGCCGAGGCGGCCCTACGCCTCGCCCTCCAGGCGGAACCCGACCTTCAGCCCCACCTGGTAGTGCTCGACCTCGCCGTCCGAGATGTTGCCGCGCACCTGCGTCACCTCGAACCAGTCCAGGTGCCGCAGCGTCTCCGAGGCCCGGGCGATCCCGTTGCGGATCGCCTGGTCGACGCCCTCGTGCGAGGTGCCGACGATCTCGGTCACCCGGTAGGTGTGGCTGGACATGGTGCCTCCTGCTAAGGGTGGGGCGATCGGTTCTCGTCTCCACGGTGCCCCAGGGCGGGGCGGTCCGCGAGTGCTAGGCTCCGGGCGGGCCGTGACTGGCGCGTACAGATGGGATCGACCATCGGGGAGCGGCCCGCGCACCGGGTGACGAGCCCGCCGCGCCGAAGAGCCGCGCGCCTGGGCCGCCCGCACCGTCTTCGAGGACGTCAAGGAGGGGCCCATGGCCACCGCACCCACCCCGCACACCGGCAGCGCCGCCACCGTGTCGACGGCACCGGCGGCGCCGACCGGGTCTGCCGCGTTCAACAGCGCCCTGGACGTGATCCGCGCCGTCGAGCCGCGCGTCGCCGACGCCATCGGCGCAGAGATCACCGACCAGCGCGCCTCCCTCAAGCTGATCGCCAGCGAGAACTACGCCTCCCCGGCCGTGCTGCTGGCCATGGGCAACTGGCTCAGCGACAAGTACGCCGAGGGCACCGTCGGCCGCCGCTTCTACGCCGGATGCCGCAACGTCGACACCGTCGAGGCGCTGGCCGCCGAGCACGCCCGCGAGCTGTTCGGCGCCGACCACGCCTACGTCCAGCCGCACTCGGGCATCGACGCCAACCTCGTCGCCTTCTGGTCCGTCCTGGCCCAGCGCGTGGAGAGCCCCGCCCTGGAGCGGGCCGGGGCCGGGCACGTCAACGACCTGACCGAGCAGGACTGGGAGGAGCTGCGGCGCGCGCTGGGCGACCAGCGGATGCTGGGCATGTCCCTGGACGCCGGCGGCCACCTCACCCACGGCTTCCGGCCCAACATCTCCGGCAAGATGTTCGCCCAGCGCAGCTACGGCACCGACCCGGCCACCGGTCTGCTGGACTACGACGCGGTGCGCGCCGCCGCCCGCGAGTTCCGCCCCCTCATCCTGATCGCCGGCTACTCCGCCTACCCGCGGAAGGTGAACTTCCGGATCATGCGGGAGATCGCCGACGAGGTCGGCGCCACCCTCATGGTCGACATGGCCCACTTCGCCGGTCTGGTCGCCGGCAAGGTCTTCACCGGCGACTTCGACCCCGTGCCGCACGCCAACATCGTCACCACCACCACCCACAAGTCGCTGCGCGGCCCGCGCGGCGGCATGGTGCTGTGCGACGAGTCGCTGGCCGAGCACGTGGACCGCGGCTGCCCCATGGTCCTCGGCGGCCCGCTGCCCCACGTCATGGCCGCCAAGGCCGTGGCGCTGGCCGAGGCCCGGCAGCCGTCCTTCCGCACCTACGCCCAGCAGGTGGTGGACAACGCCGCGGCCCTCGCCGAGGGCCTGATGCGCCGCGGCGCGCGCCTGGTCACCGGCGGCACCGACAACCACCTGGCCCTGGTGGACGTCACCGGCTACGGCCTCACCGGCCGCCAGGCCGAGGACGCGCTGCTGGACGCCGGCATCGTCACCAACCGCAACGCGGTGCCGCGCGACCCCAACGGCGCCTGGTACACCTCCGGCATCCGCATCGGCACCCCGGCCCTGACCACGCGCGGCCTGGGGACGGCCGAGATGGACGAGGTCGCCGACCTGATCCACACCGTCCTGACCGCCGCCGAGCCGGGCACCACCGCGGCCGGAGCCCCG
The DNA here is from genome assembly GCF_046614825.1 of Streptomyces nanhaiensis. Classification (NCBI taxonomy): domain Bacteria; kingdom Bacillati; phylum Actinomycetota; class Actinomycetes; order Kitasatosporales; family Streptomycetaceae; genus Streptomyces; species Streptomyces nanhaiensis. The sequence goes on along the minus strand of NZ_JBKJFM010000023.1, from coordinate 39,077 downwards.
TCCAGGGCCCGGTACCTGCTGGAGCCCGAGGTCGCCGAGGCCGCCGCCGGACGCGCCGCAGACCTGCTGGCCGGCCACCCGCTCTACCCCGGCATCGACCTGGCCTGACCTTGAGGGCCCGCCCGCGGACCGACCCGCGGGCGGGCCCGGCCGGTAGCCTGCCGCCATGACCGACGACCTGCCCGAGATGAGGGCCTCCGACGCCGACCGGGAACGCGTGGCCGAGGTACTGCGCGAGGCGGTGGCCGAGGGGCGCCTGAACATGGAGGAGTTCCAGGAGCGGCTGGACTCCGCCTACGCCGCACGCACCCAGGGCGAGCTGACGCCCCTGGTCAGGGACCTGCCCCGGACCACCGCGCCGGCCACGTCGGCCGAGCCCGCCCGGGCCGGCCGCGGCTGGGCCGACCGCTTCGGCGGCAGCGCCACCTCCCGCGGCGGAGTGGCGATCATGGGCGGCTTCGTGCGCAAGGGGCCGTGGACCGCTCCCCGCCGCTTCACCGGCTTCGCCTTCTGGGGCGGCGGCGAGATCGACCTGCGCGAGGCGTACTTCGAGGACCGCGAGGTGGAGATCCGCTGCTTCGCGATCATGGGCGGCGTCAACGTGATCGTCCCGGACGAGGCCGAGGTCGACGTACGTGGCATCGGCGTCATGGGCGGCTTCGACCACAGCGCCGCGGGCCGGGGCGAGCCGGGCGCGCCGCGCGTGGTGGTCAGCGGCTTCGCCTTCTGGGGCGGAGTCGGGGTCGAGCGCAAGCGCAGGCGCGAGGAGCGCCGGGAGCGCAAACGCCTGGAGGGCGGACACGGCCACACGTACGGCCACGGCCACACGTACGGGCACGGCCACGACAGGCGGCGTGACGACCGGGACGACTGACCCGCGGTCTCCTCACTCCCACACGGGCGCGTCCGCACCCGGCCGCCCCGGCGGCCGGGCCCAGCCGCCCGGACCGCCGTCGTAGGCCACCGGGGAGACGGCGTGCCGCAGCCGGCCCAGCGGGCTGCCGGTCTCGTCCAGCCAGTCGGCCGGGTCGTACGGCTCCCCGGCCTCGCCCGGCTCCTCCTGAGCCCGCGGATCCTCCAGCTCGTGCTGCAGCCAGTGCGCCGTCCGCGCCAGGGCCGGCCGTACGAGCCGCGAACCCCCGTCGCCGCGCTGGTCGGTGAGCGAACGCAGCACGGCGGCGGCCAGCAGATAACCCGTGCCGTGGTCCAGGGCCTGCGCGGGCAGCACACCCGGCCCGCCGTCCGGCCCGCCCTCGGTCACGGCGATGCCGCTCGCAGCCTGCACCAGGCTGTCGAAGCCCCGCCTGCCGCCCCACGGCCCGGTACCGGGACCGCCCCAGGCGCTCAGCTCCGCCACCACCACACCCGGCCGCCGCCCGGCCAGCTCCCCGGCCGACAGCCCGAAGCGGTCCAGCGCGCCGGGACGGTAGCCGGTGACCACCACATGGGCCTTCCCCAACAACTCCTCGAAGGAGGCGCGGCCGGAGCGGGACGCCAGGTCCAGCAGCGCCGACCGCTTGCCGAACCCGGTGTCGGCGTGCGCGTCCGCGCTCTCGGGCAGGTGCGGCGAGTCGATCCGCAGCACGTCGGCGCCCAGCAGGGCGAGGGTGCGGGTGGCCACGGGACCGGCGATGACGCGGGTGAGGTCCAGCACGCGCAGACCGGCGCCCGGCCCCGAACCGGGGGAGGGCAGCGGCGGCGCGGGCGCGTCGTCCAGCCGCTCCATCCCCACCAGCGGGAGCCGGGCCACGGCCGCGCCCTGCGGATGCGCCGACCACCGTTCGGGGGTGCGGACGGCGACGGCCAGACCGCCCGCCGCGTACACCGCCTCCTCGGCCTCCTCGGCGCGGCGCTCCGCCAGTACGGCGGCGACGGCGGCGGCCAGTGCCTCGTCGTCGCCGTCGTCCGGCACGCCGAGGGCGGACAGCAACCGGGCGCGGTGGTGCGGGTAGTTGGCGTGGGTGCGCAGCCAGCCGCCGTCGGTGCGCCAGAAACGCGACAGCGGTGCGAAGGTGGCCGGCGCGCGCCCGTCGATCCGCAGATGGCGCTCGCTGACGAACGCGGTGGCCACCGCCCCGTCGTCCACCCCGACCCCGGGCACGGCCGTCCCCGTCCTCCCCGTGGCGCAGCGCGCCTCGAACTCGGCCGCCGCCAGCGCGCACACCGCCACGGTGGAGCGTGCCAGCTCCCGCACCGGCAGCCGTGCGGGCAGCACGCCGCCGGCCCCGTCGGGGGAGGTGCGGGGGACGAGACGGACACGCTCGCACAGAGAGGGATCGCCGCCGAGCGCGGCCCACAGCCGGGCCCAAGACCGTTGATCCATGCACGCATTGTGCCCGCGCTCCCGTGCGCCCGCACGGGGATCGGGTTGTCAGTACCCGCAACTAGCTTGATCCCCGACGCGGATGAGTACGCGTACGGATGTTTGGAAGCCGTGCCGGCACGGCACCCTGAGGGCATGGAGCGGATCATGGAGAACATGCACGGAACCCCCGAAATGGCCCCTTCCCTGGCCTCGGACCTCGGGCGCGGCCCCGCCCTGGCGTTCGCCCTGGCCGGCACGCTCGCCGTGGGCTGGGTGATAGCCATGCTCTACGTCATAGCCTCCTGGGTGACGGGCTGACCACCCGCCCGCCACCCGGCTCCCCGGACCCGGTCCCTCCGGAACGCTCAGCGGCGCTCCGTGGAGGAGACCACCCGGAAGCCCACCCCGGCCCGCACCAGCCGGTCGATCAGCGCGTCCCCCATCGCCACGGCCGTGGTGACCTGGCCCGAGGTCGCGGGCAGGTCGTCCAGCGCCAGACAGAGCGCCGACTCGGCCAGCATCTTCGCGGTCTCGTCGTAGCCCGGATCGCCGCCGGACACCTCCGTCACCACCCGGTGGCCGCCGCCCTCGCCGAAGAAGCGGACCTTGAACCAGCTCTCCGCGCGCTTGCTCGGGCTCGGCCCGTCCCCCGGCGCCAGCCGGGCCGACAGCGCGCGGCGCGCGGCCGGGAGCTGGGCGGCGGCGAAGAGCGCACCCACCCCGACCATGCCGCCCACGGCCATGGGCAGCGTGCGGACGGCGGCGTAGTGGCGGTAGCGGAAGTCGGGGCCGTAGCGCTCCAGGGCGGCCGCCGAGCGGGCCACGATCTGCGGATCGACCGTCGGCAGCGGCACCGCCCACACCCCCGCCTTCCCGCTGCGGCGCGGCCGGTCCAGCGGCGCGCTGACCCGGCGCCCGGCCGGACGGGACTCCACCCGCCGCCGCTCCCGAGCCGCGGCCCGCATCTGCCGGCCCCGGGAGAACGCCGTCAGCGCGGAGGCGAACGTACCCCCGGAGAAGGCCGCGGAGGCCCGCACGTAGCCGTCGATCCGCAGCGGCGCCCCCTCGGGAAGGCGCTCGACGGTGTACAGCACGCCCAGGTCGTGCGGCACCGAGTCGAAACCGCAGGCGTGCACCAGCCGCGCACCGGTGCGGCGGGCCCGGTCGTGGTGGCGCAGGTACATCATGTCGACGAACTCCGGCTCGCCGGTGAGGTCGGCGTAGTCCGTCCCGGCCTCGGCGCACGCGGCCACCAGCGGCTCCCCGTACTCGACGTACGGGCCGACGGTGGTGGCCACCACCGCGGCGCTCCGGGCCACCGCGCGCAGCGAGCCGGGATCGGTGACATCGGCGTGCAGCAGCGGCAGTTCGGCGCAGGCCGGGTTGATCTGCGCCAGCCGCTCGCGCAGCCGCAGCAGCTTGTCGCGGTTGCGCCCGGCCAGCGCCCAGCGGCAGCCGTCGGGGGCGTGGGCGGCCAGGTACTCGGCCGTCAGCCCGCCGGTGAAACCGGTCGCGCCGAACAGCACCACGTCGTACTCGCGGTCGTTGCGGGGCACTCCTGACCTCCTGGGGGTGAGAGGGGGGAAGCGGACGGAGACGTCTGTCGGGGTCCGACCCTACGGCGGCGGCATGGGCGAGCGCGCGAAGGGGCGCGGCCGCGACGGGTGCGAAAGTCCGACTCCCGCCCCCGGCGCAGGCGCCGCGTGCGGGAGTCGGCCTGCCCGGTGAGACCGGGGCGGATCAGGCGACCCGGTCATGAAACCTCGTCGAGACTGAGGCACTTCGACTTCTGGGGTACGTCCCTGACCGAACGGTTCATGTCGACCAGGACGTCCCCGGCGCGGCCGGGCGCGTCTTCGATGGTCACTTCGACGGCCGGTGCGCGCCCGTACGTCGTGAGGACCTGGACGCCGTCGGCCTCCATCCTGCCCTCGTCCAGCACCCAGTCGACGCCGCTGACGTTCATGCACAGATCGAGGGTCGGCGGCACCGGCCCGACTCCGCACCGCAGAACGATCGACGCGTCCCCCCACGATGCGGTGCCGGCTCTCGTGGCCCCGTCGCGCTGCCGCGACAGGACCGCTTCGGGCACTTTGGACACGACGTCCGCGCAGAGCGGGTCGTCGGAGAACGGGCCGGAGCGAACCGAATGGCCGGAGGACGGCAGAGAGTGCCCGAAGTGGAAGACCGCCGCTGCCACGGCGGTGGACCCGAGAACCAAGAGGTTGGTCTTTCTCTGTTTTCTCATTCGGTTTTCTTCCGGCTTCGCCTGTTCCGTGGAGTGAGCGGGAGTGGCGGACGGGATCACCTGCCGGTTGCCGACCCTACGCTGGAGCCATGAACGATCGGACGAGGGGGCGCGGGGGACGCGACGACGTGCGGGGGGCACGGCGTGATCCGCGGGCGGTACGTGAGCGGGTGCGCGGATTCGCCCTCGAACTGCCCGGCGCGTACGAGGACTTCCCCTGGGGGGAGTCCGTGGTCAAGGTCAACCGGAAGATCTTCGTCTTCCTCTTCCTCGGGCACCTCGTGGCGGGGCAGGGCGACTCCCCGCCCACCGTCACCGTCAAACTCACCGACCCCGGGGCCCACGCCCACGCGATGTCCGCCCCCGGCGCCCTCCCCACCGGGTACGGGCTCGGCCGGGCGGGCTGGGTGACCGTCCCGCTGGGCGAGGCGGGCGCGCCGGACGCGGAGCTGCTGTGCGACTGGGTGGAGGAGAGCTACCGCACCGTCGCGCCGAAGCGGCTGGTGGCGGAGCTCGACGCGGACTGACCCCGGTCCCTCGCCCCACGGGGATGCCCCGCGGCGGGCTGCTTCCGCAGCGGGGCATCCGGGCGCCTGAAGGACCGGCCCCGGGCCGCGTACGGGGGAGGAGCCGTTCCACGTCTCGGGGGCGACGACGGGCTGCGGGCCTTTCCCACCGCCTACCCCCAGACGTCGGTCACCGTGCGTGTGGTCACCCGGTGGGTCGGCTCCGTCTCGCCCGGAGCCTTCGCCCCGCGCGGCGTCCGGTCATGCACCGGCCGCACGACCGGTGCCTCACCGCCTCGTCGGAGCATGGGACCGCGTCCGTGAACCCGAACGGCGCGTCGCCGCGGGGGCGGGGGAAGTCGTGGAACTCGGCCCGAAAACGGGACGACGGGCCCGGCGTCCCGCCTGCGGGCACATCGGCGGGAAATTCACGAGGAGGGACCGCATCGCATGCCCCCGGAGTCCGGGATCTCGAAAGGCCGAGTGGTGACCGGAGCCGGACGGCGATCCCAGGCGGCCTACAGCCGTGGAGATGCGACGTGCACCCGGATGGATTAGCGTGACATGCGGGGCTGACCTGAAAGAGCATCACAACCCCGAAAGCGAGTGGCGCAGGCCTCGCAGACCCGGAAGTCGTCTTCCGGGAGAGAGGATCAGCCATGCAGATGAACAGCGTTTACCGGAAAGCACTCACAGGGAAACTGCCGTCTCCACCGGACGCGGCTGCTCTGCTTCCCGGAGACGTCACAATTCGCAACAGGCTTCCGATTCCCGTGACCGTGTACACGGTCGTGGACGGCCGCTGGGGCTTCGCTGCGGACTTGCGGACTCCGGCGCCCGATCGGCCGGGTCTGGCGGTGCAGTCGAACGCGGAAACGTGTGTACGGCCGATCCGGGATTCCTACCTACTGTTCGAGAACAGTCTGAGCGGAGGATTCGCCGCAGTCGTTCTCGTCACATCCGAGACCAGGGAGGTGAACGTCACCGGCTGGCTTCTGCTGGAGCCCTGCAACGTGGGACCAATCCCGGTCCCGAACATCGATGAGGGCGTCATCATCCCGGATGATTCGCCTCCGGTGGTCGTCGGGTGTGGCAGCCTGCCGAAATTCGCCGATGTCACCGAGCCGCCGAACGTCGTCGTTCGGGAGCAGTTCTGGCAGAGCCTTCCCGAGTCTTACACCATCGCGCCGGGGGAAACGAAGGGTTACTCCTTCGAGGTGGTGTCCGGCTTGCAGAGCACCACCACCGAGCAGAAGACCCTGGAGGAATCGGTGGGAGTCTCCGTCGGCGCGGGCTGGGGACCGGTGTCTGCTTCGATCTCCACTTCTCTGAACGCGTCCTCCACCACTTTCCAGCAGGTTTCCATCAGTGAGGAGACCCGGTCCTATGTGTCCGAGAAAAGGGAGCTTCCGCAGAGTCCGGCAGATCACAAATATCCGATGATGGTCATGTACTGGCAGCTGGTGGACCGGGTGACGGTCTATGACAGCCGGAAGGTGGCACAGCCGGACCTGTTCCAGCAGTCGGCTGTGGGGTCGATATTCGCCAGTACGCAGCCCACGGTGGTCCACGCGACAGAGCTCAAACTCGACGAAAGCACTCCGTAGAGAGACCGGCGACATGAAGATGAATCGGACGTGCCTGGACGCCCTCTACGGCAACCTGGCCTCTCCGGTGAACACCAAGAGTCCGACTGGGTGGGTCGTGCTCGATAACAGGACGCCACTGCGACTGGGAGTGTACCTCGTCTCGGACACGGGGGCACAGCTCGGACTCGGCCCAGAGAAAGGGCGCAAGCGGTTCGGCGCGGACCTACCGGCGGGCGTCGTCCTCCCGGAGAAGAGGAGTGAGTTCTACGTCGGCCCGCTCCTCACGGGGTGGTACCTGTTGTTCGTCAACCAGTACACGGGGGCATTTGCGGCCGTCAAACAGGTGTCGATAGGAAAGGAAGGAGACCAGCCGAACCCGGTCGCCGTCACGCTGCAGGACCTGCTCGTTCCGCATGGGATCGGCCCTCCCCCGAAACCGTACAAGAATGTTGTGATACCTCCGGACTCGCCGCGGGTCACCGTGGGATGCGGAACCACAACCGCCCATGGCGAGAGGAAACAGGTGGCCCTCGAGCAGTACTGGCGCAGGCTTCCGAAGTCTTACAGTATGGGGCCGCACCAAAGTCGAGTGGAAAACTACACCGTCACATCGGGCAGGGATGTGACCACCAGCGAGGAAAGCACCCTTGCCGCGTCCCTGGGACTGAGCGCGAATGCCGGGTGGGGGCCCATATCCACCAGCATCTCGGCGTCGCTGAGCACGGCCTCCAGCACCTCGCAACAGGTCAACACACGCACAAGCAACACGTCCTTCGTTTCTCAGGAGTTCGTGAACGAGGGGGACGTGGGAAAGATCATTCTCTTCTGGGAACTCGTCAACGTGGTGACCGTCTTCGGTGCCGATGGAGCGCCTGAGGCGTCTCTCGTCTACGGCTCGGAGGACCCTGCCGTAGCCGCGACGCCCTACACCGTCGAATCCCTTGCTGACCCCCCACTCGACAGGTTTCTTCCCATGTCCTCGACCATGCAGGACGTGCTTTCACGGAAACCTCCGGCACTCGCGCTGGAAGACGACAGGGGAGCCGGCCTTGCGTACGCGAGCGGCCTGGCCGGTCAGGCGGCCGATCCGCCGGAACGGACTGGCGAGCGCGCCTGAAGAGGGCTCGGAGAAGCGGCGTGGAACCACCCCCCGGCAGTCCGGCGCCGCTGTCGCACCGGAACTCCCGGCGGCCTGTGCCGCGCCGGTGGTCCGGCGTGAACGGCGAGTACGGCGTCGCGGCCGTATCCCGTATCCGGACGGGAACCGGACGCTGATCGGGTCCTACGTTCGAGGAAATCCGGCCGGGGATCACCGCGTCACCACGTGAGTCGGTCCGCGCCTCGGAGGGAGAGCCGGGGAAACGGGTTTCACGGCCAACAGGGGAAGTCAATGCGGGCAATCACTTGGAACATGCAGGGCGCCAGTGGGATGGGGGAGAGTAAATATGCCAGTAACGTGATGACTCTCCTGAACAGGTGTGGAGCGGGATTTGACCTCGTTTTGGCTCTTCAAGAGGCAGGAGACCCCCCGAAGGGATACGGGAACCCGCCGGCGAACGTTTTGGCTCACTTCCACTGGGGTGGGGTGGAGTTCTACGAGGTGAAGTGGGACATAAAAATCTATCGTCAAGGCGTGAGCTACTACATTTACTACGTCATCACCGACGTGTCGGGAACTCCGGATGCCCCTGGACGGGTTAATCTGGCACTGGTCGCGCCAGTGCGGCTGGACATATTGAAAGATGTCCTCATATGCGGCCCCGGCCTGCCGAGGCAAAGTTCCAGGCCGGCGATCGGTATCCGCTACGGCAATATGCTGATCTGGAGTCTCCATGCCTTCCCCAAGGGGGGAGGAGATGCCGTTCCACTGCTCTCCAACATCTCGGCCAGCGCGCCGCTGAGGAACTATCCGTGGATCGCGCTGGGTGATTACAACGTGAACCGCAGGAATCGCCAGAGTCGGCAGCTCGAGGACCGCGTCGGGTGGGATCCTGGTTGGACCGTGATCGCTTCGGGGGAGGTGACGTACCCCTCCTCTTCGGCTGAACTTGACTACGCGGTGGCCAGGAACGTGACGAAGCAGCGGGCGCACGTCATCCCCCTGGTCGGGGGATCCGACCACCTGCCGGTGCTCTTCGAATTCTGTTGACCTGGCGGCGGAGTGGATCCGCCGAGCTTTCCGGTGCTGCCTCTGGGACCCCTGCGAGAGACCCGTCGGTGCCTCGGCCGCGCCGCTCCGCGTTCGACGGGTGCCCGAGTCCGGGCGGCCCCCGGTTGACCGCGTGCCGGGGCGGTGGGCCGGCGGCGCCCACAGCACGGGAGGCGCGAGACGCGCGGCGGGCTTGCGGTCGGCTTCCCGTCCGGGCGCCGCATCCGGTCGCCCCGTCCGTGGCCACCGGCCGCGGAGTCAGGCCCGCGAGATCCGGGCACCGCTCGCGCACGGGCAGCGCACCGGTTCCCCGCACGGGTGCGCGTTCTCCGCGGCCCCGGCGGCCCGGCCGTCGGGGCGGCACACCATGTCCCGCGAGGGGTTGTGGAAAGTGGAACGTGTTCTTAGCATCGCCGGTGTTACATCATTGGTGTCATACGGTCGCGGCGCGGCGGCCCGGACGGTTGGAGACCGGATGGCAGCGGCAGGCACGGGCCCCGGCCCGCTGGCCGGAGTGCGGGTGGTGGAGCTGGCGGGCATCGGCCCCGGCCCGTTCGCCGGGATGCTCCTGGCCGACCTCGGCGCCGACGTCGTCCGCGTCGACCGGCCCGGCGGGCAGACGCTGGGCATCGACCCCGCCCTCGACGTCACCGGCCGCAACAAGCGCTCGGTGGTGGTCGACCTCAAGGCCGACGGCGGCCCCGCAGCCGTACTCGACCTCGCCGAACGCGCCGACGTCCTGATCGAGGGCTGGCGCCCCGGGGTCGCCGAGCGCCTGGGCGTCGGCCCCGGGCCGTGCCTGGCCCGCAACCCGAGACTGGTCTACGGGCGGATGACCGGCTGGGGCCAGGACGGCCCCCTGGCCGCCAGCGCCGGACACGACATCGGCTACACAGCCGTCACCGGCGCGCTGGGCATGATCGGCCCGGCCGGCGGTCCGCCCGCGATCCCCGCCAACCTGCTGGGCGACTACGCCGGCGGCTCCCTCTACCTCGTCGTCGGCGTCCTCGCGGCCCTCCACCACGCCCGTACCGAGGGCGGCGGTGGCCAGGTCGTGGACGCCGCCATCGTGGACGGCACCAGCCACCTCACGGCGATGATCCACGGCATGCTGGCCGCCGGGGCCTGGCAGGACCGCCGGGGCGCCAACCTGCTGGACGGCGGCTGCCCCTTCTACGGCTTCTACGAGACCGCCGACGGCGGCTGGATGGCGGTCGGCGCGCTGGAGCGGCCGTTCTACGACGAGTTCGCACGCCTGCTCGGCCTGGATCCGGAGACGGCCGCCCACCGCGACGACCCCGCCCGCTGGGACGGGCTGCGCGAGGCCGTCGCCGCCCGCTTCCGCACCCGCACCCGGGCGCGGTGGACGGAGGTCTTCGAGGGCACCGACGCCTGCGTGGCCCCCGTGCTCTCCCTGCGCGAGGCCCCCGCCCACCCCCACCTGGCCGCCCGTGGCACCTACACCGAGTACGCGGGAGCCGTCCAGCCGGCCCCCGCCCCCCGCTTCTCCGCCACTCCCGGCGCGCTGCGCCGCCCGCCCGCCACACCCGGCGCGGACGCCGCCGAGGTGGCCCGCGACTGGGACCTGCCCGTCCCCATGCCCGAGGAGGGCTCACGATGAAGCGGAAGATCTTCACCGAGGACCACGAGGCCTTCCGGCGGACGGTCCGGGCCTTCCTGGAGCGGGAGGTGCTGCCGCACTACGAGCGCTGGGAGAGCGAGGGCGCCGTCGACCGCGAGGTGTGGCGCGCCGCCGGACGCCAGGGCCTGCTGGGGGTGGCCGTCCCCGAGGAGTACGGCGGTGGCGGGCAGGACGACTTCCGCTACGGCGCCGTGCTGGCCGAGGAGTTCACCAGGGCGGGCACGCCCGGCCTGGCGATCGGCCTGCACAACGACGTCATCGGCCCGTATCTGACCTCCCTGGCCACCGAGGAGCAGAAGAAGCGCTGGCTGCCCGGCTTCTGCTCCGGCGAGACGATCACCGCCATCGCCATGACCGAGCCCGGCGCCGGCTCCGACCTCCAGGGCATCCGCACATCGGCCGAGGACCGCGGCGACCACTGGCTGCTCAACGGCTCCAAGACCTTCATCTCCAACGGCATCCTGGCCGATCTGGTGATCGTCGTCGCCAGGACGACCCCCGAGGGCGGCGCCAAGGGGCTGAGCCTGCTGGTCGTCGAGCGCGGCATGCCAGGCTTCGAACGCGGCCGCAACCTCGACAAGATCGGCCAGAAGTCCCAGGACACCGCCGAACTGTTCTTCCACGACGTGCGCGTGCCCAAGGAGAACCTGCTGGGCGAGCTCAACGGCGCGTTCGTCCACCTGATGACGCAGCTCGCCCAGGAGCGGCTGGCCATCGCGGTGGCCGGCATCGCCGGCGCCGAGCACCTGCTGGAGATCACGCGCGAGTACGTCATGGGGCGCGAGGCGTTCGGCCGGCCGCTCGCCCGGCTCCAGCACGTACGCTTCGAAGTGGCGGAGATGGCCACCGAGTGCGCCGTCACCCGCGCCTTCGTCGACCGCTGCATCGAGGACCACGTCAGCGGCGGGCTGGACGCCGTCCACGCCTCGATGGCCAAGTGGTGGGCGACCGAACTGCAAAAACGCACCGCCGACCGCTGCCTCCAGCTCCACGGCGGCTACGGCTACATGAGCGAGTACCCCGTCGCCAGGGCGTTCACCGACGGGCGCATCCAGACCATCTACGGCGGCACGACCGAGATCATGAAGGAGATCATCGGCCGTTCCCTGCTCTCCTGATCTCCTGACCCACCCCTTTCCGGAAGGCATCTTCGACCGTGACGACCCACGCGAGCAACGACGCGTACATCTACGACGCCATCCGCACCCCGCGCGGGCGCGGCAAGGCCGGCGGCGCCCTCCACGGCACCAAGCCGATCGACCTGGTCGTCGGCCTGATCCACGAGCTGCGCCGCCGCTTCCCCGGCCTGGACCCGGCCGCCATCGACGACATCGTGCTCGGCGTCGTCACCCCCCTGGGCGACCAGGGCGCCGACATCGCCCGCACCGCCGCCATCGCCGCCGGGCTGCCCGACACCGTCGCCGGCGTCCAGGAGAACCGCTTCTGCGCCTCGGGTCTGGAGGCCGTCAACCTGGCCGCCGCCAAGGTCCGCTCCGGCTGGGAGGACCTGGTCCTGGCCGGCGGCGTGGAGTCGATGTCGCGGGTGCCGATGGGCTCCGACGGCGGCGCCTGGGCCATGGACCCGATGACCAGCTTCTCCACCGCCTTCGTCCCGCAGGGCATCGGCGCCGACCTCATCGCCACCATCGAGGGCTTCTCCCGCCGCGACGTGGACGAGTACGCCGCGATGTCGCAGGAGCGCGCGGCCACCGCCTGGAAGGAGGGCCGCTTCGACCGCTCGGTCGTCCCCGTCACCGACCGCAACGGCCTGGTCGTCCTCGACCGCGACGAGCACATGCGCCCGGGCACCACGGCCGACTCCCTCGCCTCCCTCAAGCCGTCCTTCGCCACCATCGGCGAGGCGGGCGGCTTCGACGCGGTGGCGCTGCAGAAGTACCACTGGGTGGAGCGGATCGACCACGTCCACCACGCGGGCAACTCCTCCGGCATCGTGGACGGCTCCGCGCTGGTGGCCATCGGCAGCCGCGAGGTCGGCGAGCGTTACGGCCTCACCCCCCGCGCCCGGATCGTCTCGGCCGCCGTCTCCGGCTCCGAGCCGACGATCATGCTCACCGGCCCGGCCCCGGCCTCCCGCAAGGCACTGGCCAAGGCGGGGCTGACCGTCGACGACCTGGACCTGGTGGAGATCAACGAGGCGTTCGCCGCCGTCGTCCTGCGCTTCGTGCGCGACATGGGCCTGCCCATGGAGAAGGTCAACGTCAACGGCGGCGCCATCGCCATGGGCCACCCGCTGGGCGCCACCGGCGCGATGATCCTGGGCACCCTCGTGGACGAGCTGGAGCGCCGCGATCTGCGCTACGGCCTGGCCACCCTCTGCGTCGGCGGCGGCATGGGCATCGCCACCGTCGTCGAGCGGCTCTGACCCCCACCGACCCCCACCGCGCCCCCGGCCCCGCCCGCCTGGAACCTTCCGGCGCAGCCAGACCTCAACGGAGACCGAAACCCACCATGGCAGCCCCCGCAACCCCCTCCACCATCCGCTGGGAGCAGGACGACACCGGTGTCGTCACCCTCACCCTGGACGACCCCGCCCAGTCCGCCAACACCATGAACGCCGCGTTCGCCGCCTCGCTCGCGGCCGTCGCCGACCGCCTGGAGGCCGAGCGCGAGAGCGTCCGCGGCGTCATCGTCACCTCCGCCAAGAAGACCTTCTTCGCCGGCGGCGACCTCAACGACCTGCTGGCGGTACGGCCCGAGCAGGCAGGCGAGCTCTACGAGCGCGGCATGGCCATGAAGCGGAACCTGCGCCGCGTCGAGACCCTCGGCGTGCCCGTCGTCGCCGCCATCAACGGCGCGGCCCTCGGCGGCGGCCTGGAGATCGCGCTGGCCTGCCACCACCGCGTCGCGCTCGACGCCCCGGGCTCGAGGATCGGCCTGCCCGAGGCCACACTCGGCCTGCTGCCCGGCGGCGGGGGAGTGGTGCGCACCGTGCGGCTGCTGGGCATCACCGACGCCCTGCTGAACGTACTGCTCCAGGGCAGGCAGTACCGCCCGCGCCAGGCCAAGGACAAGGGCCTGGTCCACGAGGTCGCCGACACCCCCGAGGAGATGCTCGCGCGGGCGCGGGCGTTCATCGACGACAACCCCTCATCCGTCCAGCCCTGGGACGTCAAGGGGTACAGGATCCCCGGCGGCACCCCCGCCAACCCGAAGTTCGCCGCCAACCTCCCGGCCTTCCCCGCCAACCTCGCCAAGCAGCTCGGCGGCGCCCCCTACCCGGCCCAGCGCAACATCCTGGCCGCGGCCGTCGAGGGCGCCCAGGTCGACTTCGAGACCGCCCAGGCGATCGAGTCGCGCTACTTCACCGAGCTGGCGACCGGGCAGACCGCCAAGAACATGATCCAGGCGTTCTTCTTCGACCTCCAGGCCGTCAACTCCGGCCGCAGCCGCCCCCGGGGCGTCGAGCCCCGCAAGGTGCGCAAGGTGGCCGTGCTCGGCGCCGGGATGATGGGCGCGGGCATCGCCTACGCCTGCGCGAAGGCCGGGATCGAGGTCGTCCTCAAGGACGTGAGCGCCGAGGCCGCCGAGAAGGGCAAGGCGTACTCCGCCGGACTGCTGGACAAGGCGCTGGCCAGGGGCCGCACCACCCCCGGGAAGCGCGAGGCGCTGCTGGCCCGCATCACCCCCACCTCCGAGGCCGCCGACCTCGCCGGGTGCGACGCGGTGATCGAGGCCGTCTTCGAGGACACCGCCCTCAAGCACAAGGTGTTCGCCGAGATCCAGGACGTCGTCGCCCCCGACGCGCTGCTGTGCTCCAACACCTCCACCATCCCGATCACCTCGCTGGCCGAGGGCGTGGAGCGGCAGCAGGACTTCATCGGACTGCACTTCTTCTCGCCCGTCGACAAGATGCCGCTGGTGGAGATCATCCGCGGCGGGCGCACCGGCGACGAGGCCACCGCCCGCGCCTTCGACCTGGTGCGCCAGATCAACAAGACCCCGATCGTGGTGGGCGACTCGCGCGGCTTCTTCACCTCGCGCGTGATCGGCCGGTTCATCAACGAGGGCGTGGCGCTGGTCGCCGAGGGCGTGGACCCGGCCTCCGTGGAGCAGGCCGCCGCCCAGGCCGGCTACCCCGCCAAGGTGCTCTCCCTGATGGACGAGCTGACCCTGACCCTGCCGCGGAAGATCCGGAACGAGGCGCGGCGCGCGGTGGAGGCCGCGGGCGGCACCTGGGAGCCGCACCCGGCCGACGCGGTCATCGACCGGATGGTCGACGAGTTCGGCCGCACCGGCCGCAGCGGCGGCGCCGGCTTCTACGAGTACGACGCGGACGGCCGGCGCGCGGGCCTGTGGCCGGGGCTGCGCGAGCACTTCACCCGCTCCGACGCGGCCGTGCCCTTCGAGGACATGAAGGAGCGGATGCTCTTCTCCGAGGCGCTCGACAGCGTGCGCTGCCTGGAAGAGGGCGTGCTGACCTCGGTCGCGGACGCCAACATCGGCTCCATCCTGGGCATCGGCTTCCCCGGCTGGACCGGCGGTGTGCTCCAGTACATCAACGGCTACGAGGGCGGCCTGCCCGGCTTCACGGCGCGCGCCCGCGAGCTCCAGGCGCTGTACGGCGACCGGTTCGCGCCGCCCGCGCTGCTGGTGGAGAAGGCGGAGAAGGGCGAGACCTTCACCGACACGCCCGCCGAGCCCGCCGCGTAGGCCCTGCCGGGCGGGGGACGCCTCCGCGGCCCCCGCCCCGCGCCCGGTGCGCGAGGGGCGTCCGCCTCCGCGTGCCCCGCACCCCCGGCAGGGCCGGGATCGCGCTGGGACGCCTCCGGAAGCGGGGCCATCCCAGCGCCGGATCCGTTTCCACGGGGCGGGCCGGGCCGCCTGTACGTCACGGCCCCGGTGGCCGGGGCCGTGAATACCGCCGCGGACGGGGCCGGGGCCGGGGAGGCCGCCCCGGCCGCTGCGTCCTGCCGGCCGCGCCGTGCGGCGGGGGCGGCGATCCCCGCGACGGCCGGCGTTCCCTTCCCTGCGCGCGGGGAAGCCCTCCGGACCGCCGGAGTGCACGTCCCGCGCCGCGCGGGTCAGCCCTCGTCGGGGAAGGACGCCTTCAGCTCCTCGCGCATGGAGCGCTGGAAGGCGGTCACCAGTGCCTGCACGATCATGGGCTGCATATGGGCCGACAGCGTCCGCATCGTCTCCACCTGCTCGGGATCGGACTCCCGCCGCCGGTAGGGATCCCAGACCTCCTCCTTGAACATCCTGCTCAGCTCGCGGGCCGCCTCGCGGCTGTGCTCCAGGACGACCTCGCGCGCCGCCAGCAGCGTCTTCAGCGAGACCGGCACCTCCAGCAGCCGCACCCCCAGGTGCAGGATCACCGGGTCTATGCGGAAGACGTCCGGGTCGTCGGTCCGGGCCAGGACGTTCATCGCCGCGAGCCGGTCGAGGTCCTCCTCGGTCAGAGGCCGCCCGGCCCGCCGCTCCAGCTTCTCCCTGGTGGCCTCCGCCTCGGCGTCCGGAGCCCAGGAGGCCACCAGGGCCCGGTGCAGGGCGAGGTCCTCGGGGCTGAGGTCGGGGGGCAGCTGCCGCAGGTAGCGCTCGATGGCCGCCAGCGTCATCCCCTGGTGCTGCAGCTCCTCGATCAGCGCGAGCCGCGACAGGTGGCCGGGCCCGTACCGCCCCACCCGCCGCGGCCCGATCTCCGGCGGCGGCAGCAGCCCCCGGGTGGAGTAGAAGCGGATCGTGCGGACGGTGACGCCGGCGCGCGCGGCCAGCTCGTCGACGGTCAGTGAGGCAGCCGGATCCATGTCGGACAGTATTGCTGTCTCACCGTGGTTGTGAAACCTCTCCCCGCGCCTCAGGGGCGGGTGGCCGTGATCCAGTGGGCGAAGGGGAGTTCCCGGCCCCGGGTCAGGCCGGTGAAGCCGGCCGCGGCGATCATCTCCCGGTGCCGCCCGGAGGGCCCGCGGAAGTCCGCCACCAGCAGGCGGCCCCCCGGCCGCAGCACGCGGAACATCTCGGCGAAGGCGTGCTCGCGCCGGTCGGCGCGGACGTGGTGGACGGCGAAGCTGGTGACGACGGCGTCGAACGAGCCGTCCGCGGCGTCGAGTTCCTGGGCCGTGCCCAGGGTGAACGAGGCGTTCGCACCGCGGCGGGCGGCCAGGCGGCGCGCGTGCTCCACCATCGGCTCCGACGGGTCGACGCCCAGTACGGAGCCGTCCGGCGAGACGGCCGCGGCGACCGCGAGGGTCAGTGCCCCGGTGCCGCAGCCGACGTCGAGCACCCGGTCGCCGGGGCGGACCCCGGAGCGCTCGGCGAGCCGCTCGAACAGCCGGCGGCGCACCAGGGGCAGCGCGAGCGAGCTGAACAGCTCGTAGCGCCGGGGGTGGTTGATGAGGAGGCCGGGGCTGTCGGCCGTGGTTTTGGGCATGGCGGTTCCCCCAACTACTTAGTGGCGACTAACAAACCTCACCTTAGTCGCCACTAAGCAGCCGGGCAAGCGGACGGATACGATGGGGCGGTGTCCCAGCAGGAACCGACCACCGCCCCCCGCCGCACCCGGCTGAGCGCGGCCGACCGCAGGGCGTCGATCCTGGAGGCCGCCACCGCCGTCTTCGCCGAAGCCGGCTACCGGCGCGGCCGTACGGCCGAGATCGCCGCCCGCGTCGGCGTCAGCGAACCGGTGGTCTTCCAGAACTTCGGCTCCAAGGCCGCGCTGTACGCCGCCGTGCTCGACCGGGTGGCCGACCGGGTCGGCGCGGAACTGCGCGAGGAACTGGAGACCTGCTGCGGAGGCTCGGTGGCCACCCTGCTCGACCACGTCCTCGCCCCCGGCCACATCGACCGGATGCACGCGCGCGGCAGCCTGGGCGCCCTGCTGGCCGACGCCGCCGCCCTCACCGAGGAGCCCCCGATCGCCGAGGCGTACGGCCGCTGCACCCGCCGCCTCGCCGACGAGCTGACCGCGCTGCTGGCCCGGGGACAGCGGGCGGGCGAGATCACGGCGGACCTCGACCCGGCCGCCGGCGCGTGGTGGCTGCTGTCGTTCGTCGCCTCGCACCGCTTCCGCGGCACCGCCCTGCCCGGAGCGTCCCGGACGGAACTGGAGGACGGGCTCGCGGAGCTGACCCGCCGCATGCTCACCGGCGGCGCGCGCCCGGGAACGGCCGGGAGCTGAACCGGAGGCGCGCCCCCGCCCCGCCCCCGGCCGCCCGGCCCCCTCGGCGGCTACAGGGGATCGGTCTCGGACAGCCGCCCGTCCAGCAGCAGCCACCGGGTGATCCCGATCTCCCGCAGGAACGCCACATCGTGGCTCGCCACGACCAGCGCGCCCTCGTAGCCCGCCAGGGCGCCGGTGAGCTGCCGCACGCTCGCCATGTCGAGGTTGTTCGTCGGCTCGTCCAGCAGCAGCAGCTGCGGTGCGGGCTCGGCCAGCATCAGCGCCGCCAGCGCCGCCCGGAAGCGCTCGCCGCCCGACAGCGTCCCGGCCGGGCGGTCCGCCCGCGCGCCCCGGAACAGGAAGCGGGCCAGCCGCGCCCGGACCCGGTTGTCGGTCGCCCCCGGCGCGAAGCGCGCCACGTTCGCCGCGACCGACAGCTCGTCGTCCAGCACGTCCAGACGCTGCGGCAGATACCGCACCGGAACGTGCGCCACCGCCTCGCCCGCCGCCGGCTCCAGCTCCCCGGCGATCGTGCGCAGCAGGGTGGTCTTGCCCGCGCCGTTGCGCCCGACCAGCGCCACGCGCTCCGGCCCGCGCAACTCCAGCTCCGCACGGGCCCCGCAGCGCAGCTCCAGACCGCGCAGGGTCAGGACGGTACGGCCGCGCGGCACCGCGGTGTACGGCAGGTCGACGCGGATCTCGTCGTCGTCCCGCAGCGCCTCGGCCGCCTCGTCCAGCCGCCCCCGCGCCTCCTCCAGCCGCTCCTCGTGCAGGATGCGGTGCTTGCCCGCCGAGACCTGGGCCGCGCGCTTGCGCGCCCCCGCCACGATCTTCGGCAGGCCCGCGGTGGCGGCGGCCTTGCGGCCCTGGCGCATCCGCCCGGCGAGCTTGTCGTGCGCGTCGACCAGATCGCGCTTCTGCCGCCTGACGTCCGCCCTCGCCGCGCGGACCGCCCGCTCGGCCGCCTCCTGCTCGGTGGCCAGGGCCTCCTCGTAGGCGTCGACGTTCCCGCCGTACCACTGGACCCCGCCGTCGCGCAGATCGGCGATCCGGTCCATGTGCCGCAGCAGTTCGCGGTCGTGGCTGACCACCAGCAGCACCCCGTTCCAGGAGCGGACGGCCTCGTACAGCCGCCCGCGCGCGGTGATGTCGAGGTTGTTCGTCGGCTCGTCCAGCAGCAGGATCTCCGGCCGGGCCAGCAGCAGCGCGGCCAGCCGCAGCAGGACCGCCTCGCCGCCCGAGACCTCGCCGATGGTGCGGTCCAGGCCGATGTGCCCCAGGCCGAGCTGGTCGAGGACCGCGCGGGCGCGCTCCTCCACGTCCCAGTCGTCGCCGACGGCCGCGAAGTTCTCCTCGCTCGCCTCCCCGGCCTCGATGGCGTGCAGCGCGGCGCGGGTCCCGGCGATGCCCAGGGCCCGGTCCACGCGCATCGCGGTGTCCAGGTGGACGGTCTGGGGGAGGTGGCCCACCTCGCCCGTGGTGCGCACCGAGCCCCTGGCCGGGGCCAGCTCGCCCGCGATCAGCTTCAGAAGCGTGGACTTGCCGGCGCCGTTGAGGCCGACCAGCCCGGTGCGGCCGGGGCCCGCGGAGAACTGGAAGTCCTCCAGCACGGGGGTGCCGTCCGGCCAGGCGAAGTGCACCCCGGTGCAGACGACGGACGGAGCGGACGGTGCGGGTGGGTGGGAAGGGGAAAGCGCCATGGGGGCCTCCTGCTGCTCTCGGCGTGGAAGGGGAGCGACATGCGGGAGGCACCGGGAAGGGACCCGTACGACGGTGGGGGAGCGCGTGGAAGGCGCGGAGCCGGAACCCCTGGACGGGGACGGTCCGGTCGGCCGGTACGGCCCGGTCGGTCCGGAGGGCGGCTCGAAGCCCGAGGTCGTCGCACAGGCGGGTGCCGCGCGGACGCACAGGCGTCCCGCGGTCCGGTGCCTCAGGACCTCAGGCGAGCAACGGCCTTCTCCGATCGACGACTACAGGGCCGGGGAAGACGTTAGGACGGGCGGTCCGGTGCCGCAAACGGTTTTCCGCCGACGTACCGCCGGACGCGCGAACGGCGGCGCGGACGGGCACGCGGACGGACGCACCGCGGTGTTTACCGCCGCCCGAGGGTGTGCTGTGCTGCGGCACATGGACCGTACCGCTGGGCTCGCCGACGAGCCGCCCGCCGCCTGCCCCACCGTCCCGCACCGGCCGCTGCGCGTCCCCGCCGAGGAGGCCGAGAGCCGTGCTCGCGCCTTCCACGACGTGATGGCCCGCCGCCGTACCGTGCGCGACTTCTCCGACCGCCCCCTGCCCGAGGGCGTCCTGGAGTGGGCGGTCCGCACCGCCGCCACCGCGCCCAGCGGGGCGAACGTCCAGCCGTGGCGCTTCGTCGTCCTCACCGACCCCGAGCGCAAGGCGCGGCTGCGCGCGGCGGCCGAGGCGGAGGAGCGCGAGTTCTACGGCCGCCGCGCGTCCGACGAGTGGCTTGACGCCCTGGCACCGCTGGGCACCGACTGGCGCAAGCCGTTCCTGGAGACCGCGCCCGCGGTGATCGTGGTCTTCGAGGTCCACAAGGGGCCCGGCTCCCCGCGCCCGTACTACGCCAAGGAGTCGGTCGGCATCGCCGTCGGCCTGCTGCTGGCCTGCCTCCACCAGGCGGGCCTGGCCACGCTGACCCACACCCCCAGCCCGATGCGCTTCCTCAACGAGGTCTGCGACCGCCCGCCCGAGGAGCGCGCCGCCTACGTCATCCCGGTCGGCTACCCGGCCGACGGCGCGCAGGTCCCCGACATCCGCCGCAAGGACCTGGAGCAGGTCATGGTGCGGCTGTGACACCTCCGGCCCGCGGCGCGTTCACGCCCGTCACCCGGGAGCGGGCGACCGCCTCGCTCGCCGACCGCCTCGCGGGCGCCGAGGCCGCCGACGGCTCGCCCTGGCTGCGGGCCGCCGTGGACGGCGCCCCGGCCGCCCGGCCGGGTGAGTGGGCGGACGACCTGGCCGGGGCGCTGCGGCTGCGCGGCCGCCCGGTGCACCGGGTGAGCGCGGCCGGCTTCCTGCGGCCCGCCTCCCTGCGTCTGGAGTACGGCCACCGGGACCCGGACGCGTACTACGACCTGTGGCTGGACGACGGCGCCCTGTGGCGCGAGGTGTTCGGCCCGCTGGGCCCCGGCGGCACCGGCCGGGTGCTGCCCGACCTGTGGGACCCGGCCGCCGACCGCGCGACCCGCAGCCCGTACACCGAACTGCCGCCCGGCGGCGTGCTGGTGATGGACGGCCCGCTGCTGCTCGGCCGCGGCTTCCCGCTCGACCTGGCGGTCCACCTGCTGCTCACCCCCGCCGCCCTGGCCCGCCGCACCCCGGCCGAGGACCACTGGAAGCTGCCGGCCTTCGCCCGCTACGAGGAGGAGGTGCGGCCGGGGGAGGCCGCCGACGTGGTCGTCCGCGCCGACGATCCGCGCCGTCCGGCCTGGACCGGCTGACCCGGCACCGGGCCGGACGGGCGGGGCGCCCGCTCAGCCCTCGTCCGCCTCCGGCCCGCCGGACGGCACGGGGGTCCGCGCGGACCAGAAGTCGGAGTGCCTGTCGGGGAGTGGCGGTTTCCTTCCCGTGTACTCCGGTCCGCCGGGCTCCGGCCTGGGCGGCGTCACCTCGGATTCCGCCATGCAGGGAGTCGTGACATCGAGGAAGACCTGTCCCTTGTAACCGACTTCCAGGGACATGCGGAAATCGTCCGGAGTCGCCGCGAATACAGCCGGGTTGTCAGGGTGGTTCCGTACGCTGGTGATCTCGTATCCGCGGTTCTTCCAGTGGCGTTCCAGGACACCGAGGAAGTTCCCTCTCCGCTCGTCGGAGATGACGGTCAGGACGGCTGCACGCCGGGTGACCGACCCTGTCCTGGTGCCCTCGCCGGAGGTGCCGCAAGAGCTTTCGGACGAGACGCTGTGGGCCCATGCGACGGGCGGCTTGACGGCCCGCATGGTGCTGCTGACGATCTTGTCGGCTTCCTCGGCCGCTTCCTGCATGCTCATGGCCGATTCTTCCACGCTCTTCCCCGTTTCCCTTGCGATCCCGCAGCTGGAGACTGCCAGCACCATCAGTACTGCCGCTGCCGATCTGGCTCTCACCGGTGCTCCTCGGAGGTGACAAGGTCGGGCCGGTCGGCGACGATGGCGCCGATGTTGGCGTTCGATTCCGGATCTTTGCGCTCTCCGTCCCCTCACCCTCCAGTTTGCCCATCAGCAGCGGCAGGTAGGTCCGGTTGGCGCTGTCGCGGACCTCCGCGGGGATGCCGTCCAGGGAACCGATCTCACGGGGGTGGAGGGTGAGGTACTGCTCCCGCTCCTCCTTGCCGAGCTCCTCCCACCACTCCTTGCGCTGGGCCGGGGTCAGGTCACGGGGGATCTCCTTGCCGAGGTAGTCGTAGGCCGCGTCGCGTGCGATGGCGGAGTCGCGGTGGGCGTCGGCCCACATCGCGTCGCTTACCTCGATCCCCGGCTTCGTCCTCAGCCTCCGGATCGCCTCCGCGTAGTCGCCGTCCGCGGTCCGTGCGTCTCTCATCACGCGCGCGATCCGGTCGGCGATCTCCTGGGCCCTGGCACGGTTCGGGTTGCGGTCGGGCAGTTTCAGGGACGGATCTGTGGTGGGCTTCAACAGGTCGTGCGAGCCGGTGACGGTCCCACCCGGTGGTTTGACACCGTCCACTCCCTCCCCGGCCGAGGGGTAACTGACGGTACCGTCGGCGTGGACGGTGAACTTCAGGGCCTCGGCGTCGTCGAGGGCGTCCCTCAACTTCTTCTGGAAGCCCTTGAGCTCGTGCGCCAAACCGTCCAGGACGGTGCGTGCGAGCCCGCATTCCACGTGGATGTAGTGGAAGTTCTCGCTCAGCCGGCCCAGTCTCCGGACTGCGGCCCGTGCGCCCTCTCCCTCCTGTGAGCCCTTCAACTTGGCCAGCATCTCGCTGTCGACCCGGTCGCGGGCCGATCCCGACCGGTTGCTCGCCCCGGCCCAGCCGTCGGCGGCCTCCTCGATTCCGGCGACGTCCAGATCACGGAGCTGCCGCCAGGTCAGTGTGCTCGCCACCGTCACCCCCCGAGCCGTTCGAAGGACGACTTGGCGGCCGTCTCGTTCTCGTCGTGGTCCTTGGCCACCTGCCGCAGTTTCCCGCCGAGGCTCTCGCACTCCTTGCGGGCGTCCCCCAGGCGCCGCTCCCACGACCGGCGGACGGTGTGCAGGGCCGCGATGCTCGCCGGCCCGGCTCCCTCGGCACCCACGTCACAGTGTGAGGTCCCGAGCCGGTTCTCCGCGGTCCGCATGCTGCCTGCGAGATCGTCGGCCACACCGGCGGCCGACGTCCACGGGCCGTTGCTCTGCTTGAGGCCACCCGTGCCGCCGGGACCGGACCCCGGGGTGTCGGTGGACGCCAGCGTCATACGTGGGCTGTCGGCGGCAGGGGAGCCCATCCCCCTGGGCCTCTCCGCGAGGTCGAGTAACTGCTGCCAGACATCCGACTGCCGGTCTTCCGCCATTCCGCGCCCCGCCCCATGCGATCACCGAGGTCATGCCGCCCCGCCCCCGTGCCGCGTGAAAGTGCGGAAGGGTGTTGAGGGGCAGGGCACACCTGATTCCGGTGGCCGGCATGGCGGCTGCGCGGTGCCGCCTCATGAGTGCTCGTACTCATCTCCACCCGTTCGGGCGACCCGCCTGCCGCGCCCGGCCGAACCGCCCGTCAACTCCCCTCCCGCAGGCCCGCGTCGAGGGCGGACAGCAGGGTTCCGCGTGCGTCGTCGCCGTCCAGCGACCACACCATCACGCCCCCCAGGCCCTGTTCGCGGACGAAGGCGGCCTTGGCCCGCACCGTCGAGGCGTCGTCGAAGGTCCAGAACGTCCGGCTGCTCGCGTCGTACTTCCACACCGCCCCGGCGGCCCGGTCGCGGAAGACCCGGCCCGGCTGCCCGGCGACGAACCGGTAGGGCCGGCCCTCCAGCGCCGCCCCGGCCGGCCGGGGCGGCCCGTGGCCGTGCGGCGGCACGTCCTTCCAGCCGTAGCCGTAGAACGGGACGCCCAGCACCACCTTCCGCGCGGGCACGTCCTGTGCCACGTCAGGCAGCGTTCGCCCTGCCGACCACGGCTCGCAGCCGTCGACCGGCGGCGTGACGGTTTCACCGCCGCGTGCTGCCGGCGAGTGTCATTCCGCCGGTGTGCCGATCCGAAGCCGGTTGCCGTCGGGGTCGCGCAGCTCGATCTCACGCGCCCACGGGGCGTCCTGCACCTGCGCACCGAACTCGGAAGCGACGGCCTCGACGTCCCGAACGCGGAGGTAGACCAACGTGCCGGGACGGGCATCACCGTCGTGCTCCGACAGGAACAACCGCACCCCGCCCCGGGCGACCTCGACGAACGCCGGAAGTCCCGGCTCGAAGCGGTGTTCCCACTGCTTGGCGAAGCCCAGCCGCTCGTACCAGGCGACCGCTGCGGCAGCGTCCTCGACGCGGAGGATGGGAATGACTTCCTCGTCCATGGCGCCATCGTCGCAGACCGCCCGGGGTGAAAGCCGCCTGATGCGGCACCAGGTTCTGAGGGGACTCCCCGGGATCCGGTTCGGTGGCCGGACCATGATCGGGAGAAAGAGGCTCCACCCGGCGGAACACCGGTCGGATCACCATCCGAGCCACCGCAACGGCCCGTACGCATGTCCCCCGGAGGAGTGCAGCGGCCCGCCGGCAAGGCGGCGCCCGCCTCCTACCCCTTGTGCCAGCGGGCCATCGCGAACATGAACAGCCCGTACAGCGCCAGCCCCACGGCGACCGCCGCCAGCAGCCACGGGCCGGCCGGGGTGGCGGCGAGGGCGCGCAGGGAGTCGTCCAGGCCCTTCGCCCGGTCCGGGTCGTACCGCACGGCCGCCAGGACGGCGAAGCCGCCCGCCACCGCGAACACCAGCCCGCGCGCGAGGCCGCCCGCCACGCCCAGGAAGTCCACGGCTCGGCGCAGGCGCGCGGGCACCGGGCCCAGCTCCCGGCGGAACTCGTGCCGCAGCGCCCGCACCGCGCTCCACACGCCGATCGCGACGATCGCCAGGCCGAGTGCGCCGACCAGCCAGCGCCCGGCGGGCAGGCCGAGCACCTGCGAGGTGAGGTCCTGGGACTGCCGGTCGCTGGACCCGCCGTCCGCGCCCCCCGCGGCGAAGGCGATCGCGGAGGCCGACAGCACGGCGAGCACCGCGCACCGCGCGGCCGAGCGCAGCCGCTCCTTCGCCGTGTGCCCGTCCGGGCGCGCCGCGCCCAGCAGGGCCTCCGACAGCCGCCACAGGGCCAGCCCGGCCAGCCCGATGCCGACCGCCCACACCAGTACCCGTCCGAACGGCTGCTGGGCCAGCTCCCGCAGCGCGCCGCCGCTGTCGGCCTGGCCCTCCCGGTCGCCGAAGGCGATCCGCAGGGCCAGCAGACCGATCAGCAGGTAGATCACGCCGTACGCGACCAGCCCCCAGCGGGCGGCCGTCGTCATGGCGGAGCTGTTCGCCGCCCGTCTGGCGCCCCCGCGTATCGACGCCGGTGCCGGTGCGGATGTCCTCGTCGATGTCCTCATACCGCCCCGTCTGCCCCGGGCGGGCGCGCCGACGCCCGCGGACGGGGGCCCGGGAAATCGTTTGCCGACGCTCCGCGGGGTCCGGCAGCCTCGTCGGGGACCGACGGACGGAGACGCGTTTTGGCAACGTTGGCAGCCGGACCGGACACGGCGGCGGAGGGG
Source organism: Streptomyces nanhaiensis (assembly GCF_046614825.1). Classification (NCBI taxonomy): domain Bacteria; kingdom Bacillati; phylum Actinomycetota; class Actinomycetes; order Kitasatosporales; family Streptomycetaceae; genus Streptomyces; species Streptomyces nanhaiensis. The sequence goes on along the minus strand of NZ_JBKJFM010000023.1, from coordinate 13,796 downwards.
ATCGTCGCCCGGAACCTCACCAGGACCTTCCGCACCGCGGTACGGCGGCCCGGTCTCGCCGGCGCGCTGAGATCGCTGGTCGACCCGCTGCGGGTGGAGAAGACGGCCGTGCGGGACGTCTCCTTCAGCGTGGAGCGCGGCCGGCTGCTCGCCCTGCTCGGGCCGAACGGCGCGGGCAAGTCCACCACCATCAAGATGCTCACCGGCATCCTCACCCCCACTTCCGGTGAGGCCCGGGTCGCCGGGGTGGTGCCCTACCGGGAGCGGGAGCGCAACGCCCGCAACATCGGGGCCGTCTTCGGCCAGCGCACCCAGCTGTGGTGGGACCTGCCGGCCCGCGAGTCGTTCGCCGTCCTGCGCGACGTCTACGGGGTGCCGCAGGCCGAACACCGCGCCCGGCTGGCCGAGTTCGACTCCCTGCTGGAACTGTCGGAGTTCTGGGACACCCGTGTGCGCCACCTCTCGCTCGGCCAGCGGGTGCGGTGCGACCTGGCCGCGGCGCTGCTCCACGACCCGCCGGTCGTCTTCCTGGACGAGCCCACCATCGGCATGGACGTGGTGGTCAAGGAACAGGTCCGCGGCTTCCTGCGGCACCAGGTGGAGCGGCGCGGCCGCACCGTGCTGCTGACCACCCACGACATGACCGAGGTGGCCCGGCTGGCGGAGCGGGTGGTGCTGATCAACCACGGCCGGATCGTGCTGGACGGCTCACTGGAGGAGATCCGCGGACGGTTCGGCGGCACCTGGCAGGTGCACGCGACGCTGGACCCGGCCGAGCTGGAGGACGCGCCGCCGCCCGGGATCCGGGTGGTGCGCCGGGAGGGGCCGCGTGTGGTGTTCGGTCCGGACGGCTCCGACGGCTCCGGCGGCTCCGGCGGTGCCGCCCCGCCCACCGTCCACCGGGCGCTGCGGGCGATCGTCGAGCGCTACCGGGTGACCGACCTGGCGCTGGAGGAGAACGACCTGGAGGACGTGATGCGCGCCGCCTACCTGCGGCGGGAGGAACGTCCGGTGCGGGACGCGGCCGGGGACGGCGCGGTGGCGGACGGCGCGGCCGGGGACGGCGCGGTGGCGGACGGTGCGGCCGGGGACGGCGCGGCGCCCGCCGCCGGGCGGAGCGCCTGATGGCGGCACCGGCCCGGGCGCCGCACCGGCCCTGGCGGACGGCCTGGATCACCCCGCGGGGCGAGCTGCTCTCCCCGCCCCGGCTCACCGCCACCGCCCTGCGCCTGACCGTGCAGGTCTTCCTGGTGGTCTTCCTGTGGCGGGGCCTGTACGCGCAGACCGACGGCGCCGTCGCCGGGCTCGACCGCGAGCAGGCCGTCGCCTACGCCGTCCTGGCCGTACTGGTCCTGCGCATCCGGGAACTGGACCGGCACTCGGGACGCGACACCGTCCAGCAGCATCTGCACCACGGCACCATCGTCCACTGGTTCCTGCGCCCGGTGGCGCCGCGCCGCTACCACGCGCTGCGCGCCCTGGGCGACCAGCTCTACGGCTTCGCCTGGGTGGCGGCCGGCTACCTGCTGTGCCGTTCGGCCGGAGTGCTGCCCCCGCCCGCCTCCGCCGAGGCGGGCGCCGCGTTCCTGGCCGGTGTGGTGCTGGGGCAGCTGGTCCTGTACCGGGTGATGCTCCTGGTCGACCTGCTGTGCTTCTGGACGCTGCGCGACGGCGCGGCCCTGCGGATCGTGCAGTTCGCGCAGAACCTGCTCTCCGGCGCCTTCGCGCCGCTGTGGTTCTTCCCCGGCTGGTTCCGCACGATGAGCGACTTCCTGCCCTTCCAGGCCACGCTCAGCACCCCGCTGTCCCTCTACATCGGCCGCATCCCGCCCTCCGAGGCCCCGCACGCGCTGCTGGTGCAGGCGGTGTGGGCGGTCGGGCTGGCCGTGCTCACCCGGTGGCTGTGGCACCGCGCCGCCCTTCGCGTCGTCTCCCAGGGAGGGTGACCGCCGTGTCCCTCGCCGTCGACCCCGCCGCCGCCGGACGGCTGCGGCGGTGGGCCCGCGCCTGGCGCGTCGCCTGGCGGATCACCCGGCTCAACTTCCGCGCGCAGCTCGAGTACCGCGCCGAGTTCCTGATGTCCGTCGGGATGGGGGTCGCCTGGCAGTCGTCCGTCATCGTCTTCGCCACCGTGCTGCTCCAGCGCTTTCCCGGCATGGGCGGCTGGAGCAGCGCGGACGTACTGCTGATCGTCGGCATGCGGATGCTGGCCCACGCCCTGTACGTGCTGATCTTCGGCCGGGTCCACAGCCTGTCGTTCCTGGTGCAGGAGGGCCGGCTCGACGCCTGCCTGCTGCGCCCGATGCCCGTCTACCGGCAGATCCAGCTCAGCGTCTTCCCCACCCACGGCCTGGGGGACCTGGCGGTGGGCGCCACCATGTTCGCCTTCGCCGTCCAGCAGGCCGCCGAGCCCTGGACGGCCGGACGGGCGCTCTTCCTGGCGGCCGGGGTGGCGGGCGGCATGCTGGTGGAGGCGGCCGTCTTCACCGCCGTCTCCTGCGCCGCGCTGCGTTTCCCGTCCGCCTTCTACTGGAGCACCTGGGTGGACGAGCTGATGGCGACCTTCGGCAGCTATCCGCTGTCGATCCTGCCGAAGGCGGTGAGCGGGGTCTTCACCTTCGTGCTGCCGCTGGCGTTCGTCGCCTATCTGCCGGCCGGTGCGCTGACCGGGAACGGCGCGGCGCTGGGCGTCCCGTTCTGGCTGGCGGCGGCCTCCCCGGCGGTGGGCCTTGCGCTCTTCGTCGCCGCGCGCCTGCTGTGGAACCGGAGCCTGCGGCACTACACCGGCGTCAACGGCTGACCACCCGCCCGGAGCGCCCGCCGTCCTCGGAACCCCTTCCCGGGAGCCGTCCCCCGAACCCGGTCACGGGAGGCGCTGCGGGCCGGCGCGGCCCTCCCGGCGCGGCGCCCGCCGGTGCGAACAGTGCGTTCCGCCTCCTGGCGGGGCACCACCGGCTAGCCTTTCCGGCTGTCCGGTCAGGCGCGCAGGCCTGGCCGCGGGCCGGAACGGGGAGGGGAAACGATGCGAGACCTTGCGCGGATTCCGCTGGAGAACGGGGGCACGGTCCTGTTCGAGGCGCCGCCGGAACCGGGCGCGGCCGGAGCCGGCGGGCCGGTGAAGGCCGGACGGATCGCCGACACGGTCCGCGAGATGCCCCGCACGCTGCAGCAGACGCTGGCCCCGGTCGCGGACACCGCCAGGGCGGTGCTGGACCAACTGCGGCAGGCCGGTCCCGACGAGGTCGAGGTCGAGTTCGGGGTGGACCTGTCGGCCCAGGCCGGAGCCGTCATCACCAAGGGCGGTTCCTCGGTCCACCTGAAGGTACGGGTGCTGTGGAACGGCGGTGAGCGCGGCGAGGGGTCCACCGGACGGGACGGGGGAACCGAGTGACCCTCGCGGACCCCGCGCCCGCCGGCGCCGGAGGCGGGCGCCGCCGAGCGCTCCCGGCCTCGGTCGTACGGATCACCGCGGACGGCGGTGCCACGGCCGGGACGGGGTTCCTGGTCGCCGCGGACACCGTCGTCACCTGCGCGCACGTGGTGCGCGCCGCCGGGGGCGAGCCGGGCGGGCGGGTGCGGCTGGCCTTCCCCCACCTGCCGGGCGCACCGCGGCCGGAGGGGCACGTCCTGCCCGGCGGCTGGCGGGCGCCGGAGGCCCAGGACATCGCCGTCCTGCGGCTGGAGAGCACCCCGGCGGGCGCCGAACCGGTGGCCCTGGGATCCGCGGAGGACGGCCGGGGCCACCGCGTCTCCTCCTTCGGGTTCCCCGTACAGGCGCCGGAGGGAGGCCACTTCGGCTACGGCACGGCCGGCGACCTGCTGCCGGCCGGTGAGGCGGGCACACTGCTGCAACTGGCCGACGCCAACGACCTGACGACCGGTTTCAGCGGCGGGCCGGTCCTGGACGAGACGACCGGCCTGGTGATCGGCATGGTCACCGCGATCACCGGACCGGACCGGCACTCCAGGGGCGTGGGCATCGCCTACGCCACGCCGGCGCGGCAACTGCGCGAAGTGTTACCGGAGCTGAGCGAGCACCAGGTGTGCCCCTACCGGGGGCTGGAACCCTTCACCGCCGAGCACGCCGGGTGGTTCCACGGCCGGGACGCAGCCGTGGAGGAGGTGCTGGCCGAGCTCGGCGGGCAGCGGCGGGCGGTGCTGCTGCTGGGACCCTCGGGCGCGGGCAAGTCCTCGCTCCTCCAGGCCGGCGTCCTGCCGGCCCTGGCCGAGGGCAGGCTGCCCGGCAGCGACCGCTGGCTGCCGGTGCTCGCCCGCCCGGGGCAGGACCTCCCGGCCGAGCTGGAGCAGGCCGGACTGCCCGGAGCCGCGAGCGAGGGCTTTCTGTCCGCCGCGGAACGCAGACTGGCCGGTGAACCGGCCGGGCGCCGCCTGCTGCTGGTCGTCGACCAGTTCGAGGAGCTCCTCGCCCAGCCCACGCGCGACGCCGCCCGTGACGGAGACGGGGGCGGGGACAGGGAGGGTGACGGGGACGAACGCCTGGCCGCCGCCGAACGGCAGCTCGTCGAGCTGATCGGATCACCGGTTCCCGTGAGCCTGGTCCTGGTGATGCGGGACGACTTCTACCCGCGCCTGGCCGCCCGCGCCCCGGAGCTGCTGAAGGCCCTGACGCCGGGACTGCTGAACGTCCCCGCCACCCTGAGCGCGGCGGACCTGCGGGCCATCGTCACCGCCCCCGCCGAGGCGGTGGGCCTCCGGCTGGAGGACGGACTGCCGGAGCGGATCGTCACCGACGTCCTGGCCGCCGGCCCGTCCGCGGCCGGACAGGCGCCGGTCACCCTGCTGCCCCCGCTGGAGCTGGCGCTGAGCCAGTTGTGGGAGCGCCGCGAGGACGGGCGGCTCACCCACCGGGCGTACGACCGCATCGGCGAGGTCGACGGCAGCCTGGCCACCTGGTGCGACACGGCCATGGGCCGCCTGCCCGCCGAGCACCGGCCCATGGCGCGGCGCGTCCTGACCGCGCTGGTGAGGCCCGCCGACGACACCCACGCCGTCCCCGCCACGCGGCGGCACGTCCCCCTGGCCGACCTGCGCGCCCTGGCCACCGGTCCCCTGGCGGCACCACCGGACGGGCAGGAGGCCGATCAGGCCTTCGACGCGGTGCTGGCCGCCCTGACCCGCCACCGCATCGTCACCACCCGCACCACGCCCCGGCCCGACGGCACCCCCGGCCGGGCGACGGCCGAACTCGTCCACGACGCCCTCGTCCGCGACTGGGCCGAACTGCGCGACTGGGTCGCCGAGGACCGCGACTTCCACGCCTGGCTCCACCGGGCCGAGGAGCGGCAGGCGCGCCACACCGCCAGCGGCCACCCCGGCGACCTGCTCGACGGCACCGACCTCACCGAGGGCCTGACCTGGTCCACGCGGCGCGGACTGCCCGGAGCGACACGGGAGTTCCTGTCGGCCAGCGCCCGTCGGCAGGGGCGCCTGAGGCGGTTGAGGAACACCGCGGTCACCGCGCTGGCCTTCCTCCTGGTGGTGGCGGTGACGACGGCGGGGGTCGCGCTGTGGCAGCGCGGCGAGGCGCTGCGCCACGCGCGGGAGTCGGCCGCCCGCGCCATGATGACCAGGGCCGAGGCGCTGCGGGACAGCGACCCGCGGCTCGCCCTGCAACTGGGGGTGGCCGCCCACCGGCTCGATCCGGACGCCCCGGCCACCCGGGCGAGCCTGCTGGAGACGCTCACCACCTCCCGCCACACAGCCACCGTGGACGGCCTCGGCGCCGAACTGACCGCGGTCGCCCTCTCACCCGACGGGCGCATGCTGGCGGCGGGAACGAACGACGGGCTGCTGCGCTTCTGGGACGTCTCGGAGCCGGAGCGGCCGGAGCCGGCCGGGACGGCCGAGGTCTCCTCCGAAGGCTCCGGGGTCACCGCGCTGGCCTGGCGGCCCGACGGCAAGGTCCTGATCACCGGGGACGACAAGGAACTGGGCCTGTGGAAGACCGGTGACCGGAGCCGTCCCGAACAGATCGGGCAGGTGCCCGGTTTCGGCGCGCCCCTCACCTCGGCCGTGTGGACCGGGGACGGGCGCCGCGTCGCCGTCGCCAACTACCACAACACCTACCTGCTGGACATGGGCGCGGCGGACGCCGGACGGGTTCCCCGGGAAGTCACCGTCAGGGCCAAGATCCCGCACGGCGGCGACCCCTCCCACGACCGGGAGAACACGCGGCTCGCCCTGTCGCCCGACGGGAGCCTGCTGGTGACCAGCGACGGCCGCGATTCGGTCCAGCTCTGGGACGCCGACGGCCCCGAACCCGTCAAGTCCGGGTCCCCGCTCCCCCTGACCCGGGAGAGCGCCGGTTCGTCCGTCATCTCGGCCGCCCTGTCGCCCGACGGCCGGACGCTTGCGCTCGGCACCCTGGCCTCGGAGGTGGAGGTGTGGGACGTGGAGGACCCCCGCGACCCCAGGCGGCTTCATTCCTCCTTGAACGTCGGCCTGTTCATGCCGGTGGACAGGGTGAGCTTCACCGGCGACCCCCGCGTGCTTGCCTGTGCCGGCCACGACGGGACCGTGCAACTGGTGAGTCTGTCCCCGTCGATGCCCCGGCGCACCGACATGCCGCTCGTCCACGGCGCGCCGGTGACCTCGCTGTCGGCAGCCACCGGCCGCCGCCTGCTGGCCACGGGAGGCACCGACGGCAGGGTGCTGCTGTGGGACACCGGGGACCGGGACCGGCCGCGCCGCCTCCGTGCCCCCCTGCCCGGACACGCCTCGGGATCGACCGACGGGACGCTCACCCTCGGCGGCGGCCTGCTGGCCAGCAGCGCCCCGGACGGGCGGGTGCTCCTTTGGGACGTCAGGCGGCCGAAGCGCCCCCGGGGACTCCCGCCGGTCGACTACTCGCAGCCCGGTTCGGGGCCGTGGGGCTCCAACCCGCCGTACGCCTCCGCCCTCTCGCCCGACGGGCGCCGCCTGGCGACCGCAGGAGGCCCGGACGGCAGGGGCGTGGCCCTGTGGAGGGCCGAGGGCGGCTCGTTCCGCCCCGCGGGCAGCCCGCTGAAGGGCCACCGGGGTACCCCGACCGCCTTCGCGTGGTCACGGGACGGCTCGCTGCTGGCGACCGGTGACGACAGGGGGAGGATCCTCCTCCGGGACGCCTCGGACCCGGACGGGACCGCCCGGGAGGCCGAGTCGGCCCATGGGGGCGCGGTGCGCATGGTCGCCTTCGACGCGACCGGCCGCAGGCTGATCACCGCCGGCACGGACGGCAGGGCGCTCTTGTGGAGGATCCCGGAGGCAGGCGGGCGCCTTTCGCGGATCGGCGAGGTGAGCACCGGCCAGATCGGCGCCGGCCGCTCGTCGGCCGCCGTGTCCGCCGACGGCGGGCTGCTCGCGGTCGGGCACAGTTCGGCAGCCCTGTCGCTGTGGGACGTCTCCGACCCCGGGCGGCCGCGCAGGCTGGCACGCACCGGCGTGGGCCACAACGGCGCGGTGGCCGCGGTCGCGCTCTCGCCGGACGGCTCCCTGCTCGCCTCCAGCTCCATCGGGGACGACGCGGTGCTGCTGTGGGACATCAGGGACCGCAGCCGCCCGCGCCGGATCGGATCCGCACTGTACGGCGACACCCCCTTCCCGGTGTCGCTGGCGTTCCTCCCCGACGGCCGCACCCTCGCCTCCCAGACGGTCACGCAGCTCGACCTGTGGGACCTGTCCGGGGCCCTGGAGGTCCGCGCAGACCCGCTGTCCACCGCGTGCGAACGGCTCGGCGGGGCCGGTCTCGGCCGGGCCGAGTGGGAGACGTACGCGGGCGGCACGGAGTACCGCAGGACCTGCGACTGATCCCCCGCCACCCCTCGGCCCGGCCGCCGGACCGCACCGCGGCCGACCGCGTGCGAAAACGCGTCGAACGGGCCGCGCCGGAGGCGGTAGCATCCCCGGCAATGCCCGGACGTAGCGCAGAGGCAGTCGCGTCCGCATGGCGTGCGGGAGGACGCCGGTTCGAATCCGGCCGTCCGGGCAGGCCGGCGGAGGTCCCGTAGCGCAGCGGCGGACGCGCCCGCATGCCATGCGGGAGGACGCCGGTTCGAATCCGGCCGGGGCCACCGGGGCACCGAGCACGGGGGAGGACATGGGCGGGGCCGAGACGGCGGGCGGGGTCACCGGGGACGAACTCGCCGCGTTCGACCGCACGGTGGCGCGCCTGCGCGCCCTGCCCGCCGACGATCCGGTGCGGCTGCGAGCCGAACAGGTCGCGGCCTCCTTCGCCCGCGACGGCCGGCTGCGTCGCAGGAAGGCGCGGGAAGAGCACCGGGCCGCCGCCGACGCGGCCGTCACCGCGTCCACCGCCACCGGATCCGACACCCGGCGCGAGGACGTGCCACTGGACGCGTCACCGGACACGTCCGGGCAGGACCGGGCACTCGGCGTCTTCGCACGCCCCCGCCACTGCTACGTCTGCAAGCGTCCCTACCGCCGCGCCGACGCCTTCTACCACCGTCTGTGCCCCGACTGCGCCGCCGACAACTCCGCCCGCAGACAGGTGCGTACCGACCTCGCCGGCCGCCGTGCCCTGCTCACCGGCGGCCGGGTCAAGATCGGCTTCCAGCTCGCCCTGATGATGCTGCGCGACGGCGCCGAGCTGATGGTCACCAGCCGCTTCCCCGCGGACGCGCTGCGCCGCTTCCAGGCCGCGCCCGGCAGCGGGCAGTGGCTGGAGAGGCTCACGGTCGTCGGCATCGACCTGCGGGACCCGCGCCAGGTCGTCGGCCTGTGCGAGCGGTTGCGCGCCGACGGCCGGCCGCTGGACATCCTGGTCAACAACGCGGCCCAGACGGTGCGCCGCCCGCCCGAGGCGTACGCCCCGCTCGCGGCCGGGGAACGCGAACTGCCCTCCGGCAAGGCCCTGTACGCGCCCGGCTACCGCCCGATGCCCGGCGCAGCCCTGCCACCGGCCGCGCTCGCCGACGCGCTGCCCGGGCCCGGCGTCCTTCCCGGGACGGACGAGGCCGGGCTGCTGCCGGACACCGCCCCGCGCAACTCCTGGTCCGCGCTGCTGGGCGAACTCGATCCGGTGGAGGTGCTGGAGACCCAACTCGTCAACGCCCTCGCCCCCGCACTGCTGTGCGACCGCCTGCTGCCGCTGCTGCTGGCCTCCCCGCACCCGCGTCGCTACGTCGTCAACGTCACCGCGGTGGAGGGCCGGTTCGCCGTGCGGAACAAGACCGCGCGCCATCCGCACACCAACATGGCCAAGGCCGCCCTCAACATGCTCACCCGCACCAGCGGCCCCGAACTCGCCGCCCGCGGCGTGCACATGTGCGCGGTGGACACCGGCTGGATCACCGACGAGAACCCGGCGCCGAAGAAGGCCCGGCTCGCCGGGCAGGGCTTCCGCACGCCGCTCGACGTCGTCGACGGCGCGGCCCGCGTGTACGACCCCATCGTGCGCGGCGAGGCCGGATCACCGGTCTCCGGGGTCTTCCTCAAGGACTACCGGGAGGCCGAGTGGTGACGGGACACACCGCAGGACCGGCGGGCTTCACCGGGGTCGCGCCCGTCGCGCCCCGCCCGGCCGCCGACCTGGCACCCCTGCTGGCCTGGCTGCGCACCGGGCAGGTCCCGCACGGGCGAATGGACTTCACCGCCGGTACGGCGGTGCCCGACGGGCGGCTCGACCTGTGCAAGCAGGCGCTGGGCCCGGAAGGCGCGGCGGCCGTCGCCGAGGCGCTGCGCCCCGGCCCCGTACGGCACCTGCTGCTGGGCACCGACGGGCTCGGCGACGAGGGAGCGCGGACGCTCGCCGCGGCGCTGGCCACCGCGCCGTACGGGCGGCTGCGGCGCCTGTCCGTCGCAAGCAACGGCATCGGCCCGGGAGCGGTCGCGACCCTGGTGGGCGCGGCCGCGGCGGCGGGGGTCGAGGTGTGCGACCTGGGCCGGGTCAGGGCGGCCGGAGCGCTCGGAGCCCGTGACAACCACGTGGACGAGGAGGCCGCCGCCGCGATCGGGGCGGTGCCGGCCGAGCGACCGCACCGGATGACGCACCTGGTCCTGTCCCACACCGGCATGCGCAGCCGTGAGGCCCACCGCCTCCTGGACGCGGCCCCGCGCGCCGCCGCCCCCACCCGCTACCTGCTGGGCAAGGGCATCGCCACCAGTGTGCGCCGCCGCCTCGACGCGTTCAGCGCCCGTCCTCCGCCACTGCCGCCCGTGCCGGCCGTGCCGGCCGACGTCGCCGCCATCCGCAGCCTCCACCGGCAGCCGCCGCCCGCTCCCTGACACCGGCCGGCCCGGGCTCCGAGCCCACGCCGGCCGGCGCCCCGACCCCCGGGCGGGCCCGGAGGCGGATTCCGAGCGTGGGCCTGCGCTGATGGAGGCTTTGGCCTCCCGGTGGGGCGTGGCCGGCCGTACCGCGGGAAGACCGTCCGGGCCGAGGCCGACCCCGGGGGAGGAGCGCGCCCAGCGGACGGGACATAGGCCGCATAACGGCTATAGCCTGGAAATGCCTCGACTTTCCTAGCGGTGGGAGGCGACACCATGACGTTCATCCAGGTCATCGACTGCAGGACCCATCAGGCCGACGAACTGGACCGGCTGATGGACGACTGGGTCCGGGCGACCCAGGGCAAGCGGACGGCCACCCACTCGGTCGTCGCGCGCGACCGCTCCGACCCCGCCCACGTGGTGGAGATCGTGGAGTTCCCCTCCTACGAGGAGGCGATGCGCAACTCCCATCTGCCCGAGACCGACCGGATCTTCCAGAGGCTGACTGCGGCCTGCGACGAGGGACCGACGTTCACGGACCTGGAGGTCTCCCGGGACGAGCAGCTCAACACCGGTGTGGTCCGCACCTTCGTCGAGGAGGTGATCAACGGGCGGAACCTCGACGCGGCCGACGGGCTGTGCACCGACGGTTACACGCACCACGACCCCGCGCTGACCTCCTACGACCTCGGGCTCGCACGGGCCAAGGAGGAGAACGCGCAGGCCTTCGAGGCGTTCGAGCCGATGGTGGCCGTCGAGGACCTGGTCGCCGAGGGCGACAAGGTGTGCGCGCGGCTGTCCTACACCGGCCGCCACTCGGGCGCCTACCAGGGGCTGGAACCCACCGGCAAGGAGATCTCGACCACCGGCCACGCCACCTTCCGCTTCGAGGACGGGAAGATCGCGGAGAGCTGGTGGAACTGGGACGACCTGGGGGCGCTGCGGCAGATCGGCGCCGTGGGGATCTGACCTGTACCGGTGCGCGGGGAAGGCGACGAAGACGGCGCGCGGGGAGGGCCCGGCCCTCCTGCCCGCGCGCCGCCGGGCCGCCGGGATCAGCGGGGGAGCGTGGTGGAGTCGACGTAGGCGGAGACCGCGGCCCGGGGCTGTTCGCGGGCCGGTCCGTCCAGCGGGTCCCACTGGTCGGTGTGCCAGACGTTCTGCATGAAGGCCGACGGCTTGTCCGGGATGCGGGAGGCGGGGCCGCGGTAGTCCCACAGCACGTTCCTGCGTCCGCTGTCGTCGTGGCTCCAGAAGGTCACCGAGTCCGGCTGCCAGTCGAACATGAAGGTGTGGAACTGGGTGGAGGAGTCGAAGCCGGGCACGGGCGTGACGCTCGCGGGGCTGTTCTCGCCCGGCAGTTCGGGTTGGCAGTCCCCGCCGAGGCGCACCATGTAGCAGTTGTGCACGACCTTCCCGGTGCGCATGTCGATCGCGCGGGAGATCTTGCGCACGGGGACCGGCTGCCCCGGCGCCACCGACCCGTCGTAGTCGGTCCAGATGGTCAGCCAGACGACGTGGGGCTGGGCGCAGAGGACCTCGATGTCGATCTCGTCGTTGTCCGGCAGGCCGTTGCCGTTGCCGTCGGAGTGGTCGGTTGAGTAGGTGAAGGTTCCGGTGACGACACCGAGGCGGCCCTGGCCTGTGCAGTCCGCCGTCCTGATGCGGGTGCCGTAGGTGCCGTAGCGGTAGGTGGCCTCGTTGCTGCTGATCTCCACGCCGTTGCCCGGGCCGGCGCCGGGGCGGGCGCCGAGCCTGAGCCGGAGCGCGCGGCCGTCGTCGGGGCCGTTCATCGACACGACGCCGACGGTGCCGCCGGGAGCCGATGTCCGGGAGAAGTAGGGGGAGTCGCCGGTCCAGTGCTCCGTGACGGGGGCCGCCGCGGCCGAGTTGGCGAAGAGGACACCGGAGATGGCGGTCGCCGCGGCGGCCGTGAGCCATCGCAGGCGCCGGGCTCCGCGGCGGATTCGGGGCGGAGACGATGTGTGGGGCAAGGTCTCTCCAACGTGAGGGGCTCGTACGGAAGGTGTCCGGCCCGGTCCGCCGGGCTTTTGCCGGGTTTTTGCCGGGCGGTCGTCAGGGGGCGGAACGGTGACGGACCTTGTGAGAGCGCTCTCAGGATCGGCCGCGGCGGCGCCCGTGTCAATGGTCCGGACCTGACACCCCGTTGCGGGCCGACAGCGCCGTGCCCGCCCCGTGTCGGATCACGGGACGGGCGCGGCGGCGGGATCGGGCGCGGCCCGCCGGAGGGCGGGGCGCGGCGAAGGGCTTCAGGCCCCGGCGGCCGCCTTGCGGGCCTCGATACGGGCGCGGCGGGCGGCCAGGCGCTCGTCGAGTTTGCGGGCCTCGCCGTCCAGTCCGTCCAGGTACAGGCCCAGCTCCTCCTGGGCCTTCAGGCCCTCCGGGCCGAGCCCGCCGATCTCCATGACCCTCAGATGGCGCAGCACCGGCTGGAGCACGTCGTCGTGGTGGATGCGCAGGTTGTAGATGCCGCCGATCGCCATCTGCGCGGCGGCCCGCTCGAAGCCGGGCATGCCGTGGCCGGGCATCCGGAAGTTCACCACCACGTCGCGCACCGCCGACATCGTCTGGTCCGGGGCCAGTTCGAAGGCCGCCCGCAGCAGGTTGCGGTAGAAGACCATGTGCAGGTTCTCGTCGGTGGCGATGCGGGCGAGCATCCGGTCGCAGACCGGATCGCCGGACTGGTGGCCGGTGTTGCGGTGGGAGATGCGGGTGGCCAGCTCCTGGAAGGCGACGTAGGCCACGGAGTGGAGCATCGAGTGCCGGTTGTCGGACTCGAAGCCCTCCGACATGTGCGCCATCCGGAACTCCTCCAGCTTCACCGGGTCCACGGCGCGGGAGGTCAGCAGGTAGTCGCGCATCACGATGCCGTGCCGCCCCTCCTCGGCGGTCCAGCGGTGCACCCACGTGCCCCAGGCGCCGTCCCGGCCGAAGAGGGTGGCGATCTCGTGGTGGTAGCTGGGGAGGTTGTCCTCGGTCAGCAGGTTGACCACCAGGGCGATGCGGCCGATGTCGGTGACCTTGGACTGCTCCGGCTCCCACGGGTCGCCGCCGAGCGGGCCGTCGAAGTTGCGGCCGTCGCTCCAGGGGACGTACTCGTGCGGCATCCAGTCCTTGGCGATCTTCAGATGACGGTTGAGCTCCTTCTCCACCACCTCTTCCAGGGCGTAGAGCAGACGGGCGTCCGTCCACTGCTCCGATCCGGGGGCGTACGGGGTGGCGAGGGTCATGAAGGCTCCACGGGGATGGGGGAAACACTACCTACGAGAGCGTAGGTTACGAAACCGTAGGTTGATGGGACCGCAAAAGGCAATATCGGTTCCGTGAGCAGGTGGGGACGGTGCGTGCCCGAGGGCGGGCAGGCCTCGGAGCCCCGGGAGCCGCGGGGCGGAAAACGGCGGAGGCGGGGGCGGCGCACAGCGCCCCCCCCCGCCTCCGCGGGGTCGTCCGGACGTCAGAGCAGGCCCGCGCGGCGCAGGGCCTCGGCCATCTCGCTGTTGGCCGGAGCCGCGCCGCGCTCCCGCCCGCCCCCGCCCCGCCCCCCCCCC
>NZ_JBKJFM010000239.1:0-5522 GCF_046614825.1 Streptomyces nanhaiensis | reverse complement strand
GGTCGGCTCCGCCGTCGCCCGGCGCCTGTCCGCCCGGGGCTACGAGGTGCTGACCCGCCCCCGCGCCGAACTCGACCTGCGCGACGGCGCCGCCACCGCCGCGTACCTGCGCAGCACCCGGCCCGACAGCAGCCGCAGCACCCCCGGCCGCCCGACCGCCAGCAGCAGCCCGCACAGATGGACCAGGCCCGGACCGGCCAGCACCAGCCCCGCGGCGATCAGCAGCCAGCCGGCCACGATCCCCGGCCCCAGGGCGTCCAGGGGGCCCGGCAGCGGCAGCCGCGGACCGGCGGAGGCGATCAACCGCTCGACGGCGTAGGCCTCCAGGGCCAGACCGGTCGCGGTGACCGCCACCCCCCAGGGAAGCCCGGCGGGCACCGGCGGCGGCCGGTGGGGGAGGGCGGCGGACGGTGCCGGCCGGTGGCCGCGGGGCACCGCCCGCATCCGCGCGGCCACCGCGCCCGCCCCGGCCGCGGCCAGCGGCGGCACCGCCAGCAGCGTCAGCGCCGCGGCCCGCGGCAGCGGATGCCCGGCACCCAGCAGCTCACCCGCCGCCCCGGCCAGCGGCGCCCCGTCCAGGGCCCCGCCGAGCGCGCCGCCGAGCGCACCGCCGAGCCCGCCGCGCAGATGGAGGAAGACCGGCACGGCCAGCGCGCACCCCAGCGCGCAGTCCAGGCCCGTGGCGAGCGCGGCCAGCAGCGGCAGCCGCGCGGGCCCCACCCCGACCGCGTCCAGCCCGGCCCTGGGGCGTACGCCCGGGTCGCTGCGGACCGCGGTGACGGCGAGGTGCACACAGGCGGCCAGCGGCACCGCGCACCACAGCAGCCGGGCCGCCGCCGCTCCGGGTCGCTCCGGATGTGCGACGGCATGGCCCAGCGCGCTCAGCAGCAGGAACCCCACGGCTCCCGCGGTGCAGGCGACCAGCGCCCGCCGTGCCAGCGCGGAGGGACGGGAGGTGCGTACTAGGCGGAGAGCGAGCACGCTGCCCTGCCCTCCGGACCGGGTCTCACGGGCGCGTCCGTGGGCGGCGGGGCGTCGGGGCCCACCCTGCGGCCGTCCACGAGCGTGACCGCGCGGTCCGCCACTCCCGCCACCCTGGCGTCGTGGCTGGCCAGCACCACCGTGATCCCGTGCGAGCGGGCCGCGGTGGTCAGGGTGCGCAGCACCTGGGCGCGATCGGCCTGGTGCAGCGGCGCGGTCGGTTCGTCGGCGAAGACCACCGCCGGGGAGTGGGCCAGCGCGCGGGCGATGGCCACCCGCTGCCGCTGCGCCTGCAGCAGCGCGCCCGGCCGGCTGCGGGCGCAGTACCCGACGTCCAGCCGCTCCAGCCATTCGCACGCGGTGCGGCGGGCCCGGCGCCGCCCGGCGCCCGACAGCAGCAGCGGCAGCGCGGCGTTCTCCCACACCGTCAACTCCGGCAGGAGGTGCGGTTCGCTGCCGATCCAGCCGAAGCGGTCGCGGCGCAGCCGCTCGCGGGCCGGCACGGGCAGGGTGTGCAGGGGGACGCCGTCGAACCACACCTCGCCCCGCGCCGGCACCAGCCGTCCCGACAGGCAGCCCAGCAACGTGGACTTGCCGCAGCCGCGCGGGCCGGTGACGCAGAGGATCTCGCCCTCGCGGACCCCGACGCACACGTCCAGCAGCGCGGGCGAGCCCTCGTACTCGTGGTGCAGCCCGTGCGCCCGGAGCAGGTCCTCGGGTGCGGTCTCCATGACGGGCACCTCCGCTCCTCGCCTTGGGTCGTGCCTCCCCCTGACCGCGTGCAACGAGGGCCGGGGGGATCGGTCACTGGCACGGTACGGACCGCGGCCGCGGCCGCGGTGGCGGCGGGCGCGGGAGCCGCCCAGTTTCCTCCGAATGGTCCTTCGGGGAGCTCTCCCCAGTATTTCCGCCATTCGGGTGCCAGAGGCGGAAGAAATCCCGGACGGGCAGGTGTGCCCAACACGTTCTTCGATGGTTAGGGTGGGTGTTCCACTCATCGGACAACAGAGCAGGAGTGCGCGAAGATGGGCACCGAACTGCGTCGGCTGCGCAACTACATCGACGGGGAGTTCCGGGACGCCGCCGACGGGCGCACCACCGAGGTCGTCAACCCGGCGACCGGCGAGGTGTACGCGACGGCGCCGCTGTCCGCCGCCGCCGACGTCGACGCGGCCATGGCCGCCGCCGAGGCCGCCTTCCCCGCCTGGCGCGACGCCACCCCCGGCACCCGGCAGACCGCCGTCCTCAAGATCGCCGACGCGATCGAGCGGCGCGCCGGCGAACTGCTGGCGGCCGAGTGCGAGAACACCGGCAAGCCGCTGGAGCTGACCCGGCAGGAGGAACTGCCGATGATGCTCGACCAGATCCGCTTCTTCGCCGGTGCCGCCCGCATGCTGGAGGGCAAGTCCGCCGGCGAGTACATGGAGGGCATGACCTCCTTCGTGCGGCGCGAGCCGGTCGGCGTCTGCGCCCAGGTCGCGCCGTGGAACTACCCGATGATGATGGCCGTGTGGAAGTTCGCCCCGGCTCTGGCCGCGGGCAACACCGTCGTCCTCAAGCCGTCGGACACCACCCCGGCCTCCACCGTCCTGCTCGCCGAGATCATCGGCGGGGTGCTGAAGGAGCTTGACCTGCCCGCCGGGATCTTCAACGTCGTCTGCGGCGACCGCGACACCGGCCGGCTGATGGTCGAGCACCGAGTCCCGGCGATGGCCTCCATCACCGGTTCGGTCCGCGCGGGCATGGAGGTCGCCGGCAGCGCGGCCAAGGACGTCAAGCGGGTCCACCTGGAGCTGGGCGGCAAGGCCCCCTGCGTGGTCTTCGAGGACGCCGACATCCCGGCCGCCGTCGAGGGCATCCGCGACGGCGGCTTCTTCAACGCCGGCCAGGACTGCACCGCGGCCACCCGCGTACTGGTCCACGAGTCGGTCCACGACGAGTTCGTCGCGGCCCTCACCAAGGCCGCCGCCGAGGTGAAGACCGGCGACCTCGGCGACGAGGACTGCTTCTACGGGCCGCTGAACAACCCCACCCACCTGGAGAAGGTCACCGGCTTCATCGAGCGCCTGCCCGACCACGCCAAGGTCGAGACCGGCGGCCACCGCGTCGGCGACAGGGGCTACTTCTTCGCCCCGACGGTGGTCTCCGGCCTGCGGCAGGACGACGAGATCGTCCAGAACGAGGTCTTCGGCCCGGTCATCACCGTCCAGAGGTTCACCGACGAGGCCGAGGCCGTGCGGTACGCCAACGACGTCGAGTACGCCCTGGCGTCCTCGGTGTGGACCAAGGACCACGCCCGCGCGATGCGGATGTCCAGGGCGCTGGACTTCGGCTGCGTGTGGATCAACACCCACATCCCGCTGGTCGCCGAGATGCCGCACGGCGGCTTCAAGAAGTCCGGCTACGGCAAGGACCTCTCCGCGTACGGCCTGGAGGACTACACCCGCGTCAAGCACGTGATGACGGCCCTCTGAGACGCCGGCGACCCGGATCGCCGGCCGCCCTCCGTCCCCGCACCCCTCCCGGGCGCGGGGACGGGACCGGCCGGCGATCCGGTCAGCGCGGCCAGGAGGCCAGGTACGCGTCGATCTCGGCCGTCAGGGAGGACTTGACCTGCGCGGGCGCGAACGAGGCCGTCACCGCGTTCTTCGCCAGCTCCGCCACTCCGGCCGCGTCCAGCCCCAGCAGCCGGGCGGCGATCCCGTACTCGGTGCACAGGTCGGTGCCGAACATCGGCGGGTCGTCGCTGTTGACGGTGACCAGCACCCCCGCCTTGACCATCTCCGCGATCGGGTGCTCGTCCAGCGAGGCGACGGCGCGGGTGGCGACGTTGGAGGTCGGGCAGACCTCCAGCGGGATGCGGTGCTCTGCCAGGTACGCCAGCAGCTCGGGGTCGCGCACGGAGCTGGTGCCGTGTCCGATGCGCTCGGCGCGCAGGGAGTCCAGGGCGTCCCAGACGGTCCGCGGCCCGGTGGTCTCTCCCGCGTGCGGGACGCTGTGCAGCCCCTCGGCGATCGCGCGGTCGAAGTACGGCTTGAACTGCGGGCGCGGCACCCCCACCTCCGGACCGCCCAGCCCGAAGGAGACCAGTCCCTCGGGGCGCAGCTCGCAGGCCAGCCGGGCGGTCTCCTCGGCGGCCTCCAGCCCCGCCTCGCCGGGGATGTCGAAGCACCACTGAAGGGTGACGCCCAGCTCGGCGGCCGCGGCCCGGCGGGCGTCCTCGATGGCCTCCATGAAGGCGCGCTCGGGTATGCCGCGCCGCGTCGAGCTGTAGGGGGTGACGGTCAGCTCGGCGTAGCGGATGTTCTGGCGGGACATGTCCCGGGCGACCTCGTAGGTCAGCAGCCGGACGTCCTCGGCGTCGCGGACCAGGTCCACCACGGACAGGTAGACCTCGACGAAGTGGGCGAAGTCACTGAAGGTGAAGAACTCCGCGAGAGCGTCCTCGTCGGCCGGGACCGCGGGGTTCGGGTGCCGGGCGGCCAGCTCGGCCACGATGCGGGGGGAGGCCGATCCGACGTGGTGGACGTGGAGTTCGGCCTTGGGAAGGCCGGCGATGAACTCGGACAGATCGCCGCTGCCGGGGCTGGGCAAGATTCCTCCAGGTGGACGGGGGCGCGGCCATGGTAGGCGGGGGCCGGGCCAGGCGCACACACACCTACGATGGCCGGACACGCGACGAGGAGGGGACATGCCGGAGAACCCGGGCCCGGGGGAGGGCGTACCGCTCGGCAAGGCCGGCGGGCAGGAGGCCGGCGCGCCGCCGTCCGACCAGCCGACCGTGACGGCGTTCGTGCCGCCGGCCGGGCAGCCGCCGCAGACACCGCCGCAGCCGGCCGGGCAGGGCTACGGGCAGGGCTACGGGCAGGGGCACGCGTACGGCGGCCCGTGGCCGGGGGCCGTGCCCCAGCCCGGCCACGGATACGGTCCGGCGGGCCCGGTGGGGCCGGTGCCCGGCTGGGCGCCGCTCCCTCCGCCGCCGCAGACCAGCGGCATCTGCACCGCGGCGATGGTCCTCGGCATCGTCAGCATGGTGCTGGTGACGACCTTCTACGGCGTGGTCCTGGCCGTCGTCACCGCCCCCGTCGCCATCGGCCTGGGCATCGCGGCGCGCCGCAGGATCAAGCGGGGCGAGGCGTACGGCAGCGGCCAGGCGACGGCCGGACTCGTCCTCGGAGTGGTCTCCTTCGTGATCTCGGCCGTGATCATCGCGCTGGCCACCTGGTTCTTCCTCGGCATCGACCGGTTCGACCCGGCGGAGGAGGACTCCTGGCACGAGGACACCAACCACACCCAGGTGCTGGACCGGATGCCCGGCCCCGGCGGCCACGGCCTGCCCGCCGGGGCGGCCTAGGAACCGTCGGGCGGGTCGGGGCGGTGCCGCTCTGACCCGCCCGACCCGCCCGAGACGGCGAGGACGGCGGCCAGCAGCGGCACGCCCAGGCACCAGCTGCCCAGCACGTCCAGCGGCCAGTGGTACCCCCGCCACACCAGCCCCGCGCCCACGGCGGCGCACACCAGCGCGGCCGCCGCCGGCAGCG
>NZ_JBKJFM010000238.1:0-5813 GCF_046614825.1 Streptomyces nanhaiensis | reverse complement strand
GCCGCCGCCGGGTCGCCGCCCGGCAGCTTGGGCAGGTGCGTGAACGGCGTGAGGTTCATGACCGCCCGGGGCAGGTCGAGCGCCGGGCCGAGCCAGCCGATGACGAGCGCGCCGCCGACCAGCGCCCACGCAGCCGCGGCCGCCTCCGGCACGGCGCCCAGGAGCAGCACCGCCACCGCGGTGAGCGCCCACACCGCCGGCGCCTGTGCGAGGACCGCGCCGGTCACCCGCCACACCGCCCCCGGTTCCCCGGCGGCCAGCCCGTAGCCCGCGCCCATGGCCAGACCGCAGGCGGTGAGCAGGACGGCCGACCCGGCGAAGGCGAGGAGCAGATGGCCCGCCGCCCAGCGCAGCCGGGGCACCGCGCCGGCCAGGATCGGCTCGGCGCGCTCGGAGGTCTCCTCGCCGCGCATCCGCAGGACCGCGCTCACCGCGTAGATCGCGGTGATCATGCCGAACAGCCCGGCCATGGCGGCGAGGAAGGCGTCGGTGAGGCCCGAGGCGCCGCCCATCCGCTCGATGATCTCGCGGCTCTGCTCGTTGTCGCCGAGCAGGTCGCCCGCCCCCTCGGCCATGGCGCCGAAGACCAGTCCCGCGAGCGCCAGCCCGGTGCCCCAGCCCAGCAGCGAACCGCGCTGGAGCCGCCAGGCCAGCCCGTAGGGGCCGTTGATCCGGCCCGTCGCCGGTCCGGGCCGGGTGGCCAGGAAGCTCGCGCCGACGTCGCGCCGCCCGGCCAGTTCGTACGCGGCGGCCGTCACCGCCGCGGCCAGGCCGAGCGACAGCAGCAGGACCCAGAGCCGTTCGTCGGCGAACGGCCGCACGTTGCGCGCCCAGGCCAGCGGGGAGGCCCAGGCCAGCGGGGAGGAGCCGTCGGTGGTGCCGGAGTCCCCGGCGGCCCGCAGGACGAAGGCGGCGCCCAGTACGGCGCCGGTCAGTCCCTTGGCGAGCCGGGCGCTCTCGGTGAGCTGAGCGGCCAGGGCGGCGACCGAGGCGAAGACCAGCCCGGTGCCGCCCAGGGCGAGCCCGGTGGCCAGCGATCCGCCGGCGGGCAGTCCGGTGCCGGTCAGGCCGAGGGTGACGAGGGCTGCGACCGCCGCGTTCGCGATCACCGCGGCCAGCAGGGCGGAGGTGAGCGGTGCGCGGCGGCCGACCATCGCGGCGGAGAGCAGCTCCTGGCGGCCGGTCTCCTCCTCCTCGCGGGTGTGCCGCACCACGATGATCATGTTCATGATGGCGATGAGCACGCTGCCGATGGTGAGCATCTCCCAGACGGCCAGGCCGCCGAGGGAGCTGCTGAAGGCCGGGCCGTACACCGCGCGCATCGAGCCGTTGGCGTTCATCGAGGCGACCAGCTCGGCGCGTTCGGCGGCGGTGGGGTAGAACTGCTCGACCGCCGCGGCGTTCTGCACGGCGAGTACGGTCAGCAGCAGGACCCACACCGGGATCAGCACGCGGTCGCGGCGCAGCGCGAGCCGCAGCAGTGCGCCGGTGCCGGCCAGGTCGCGGCGGGAGCCGTCACGGCGGGCGGCCGCCGCCGGCTGGGCGACGGCGGTCATGACGCCACGACCTCCTCGCCGCCGGCCGTCGCGCTCGCGGCGTCGCGGCGGCCCCCGCCCGTCCCGCCGGACCCGTCGGCCCCGCCTTCCCCGCCTTCCTGGTAGTGCCGCAGGAAGAGCTCCTCCAGGGTGGGCGGGGTGCTGGTCAGGCTCCGCACACCGGACTCCGCGAGCCGCCGCAGCACACCGTCCAGCTTGTCGGTGTCCACCTGGAGCCGCACCCGGTGGCCCCGGACGGAGAGGTCGTGGACGCCGGGCAGGCCGGACAGCCCGTTCGGCTCGCCCGCCAGCTCCGCGCTGACGGAGGTGCGGGTCAGGTGCCGCAGGTCGGCGAGCGACCCGCTCTCGACGGTGACGCCCCGGCGGATGATGCTGACCCGGTCGCACAGCGCCTCGACCTCGCTGAGGATGTGGCTGGACAGCAGCACCGTCCGCCCCCGGTCGCGCTCCTCGGCGACGCAGTCCCGGAAGACCCCCTCCATCAGCGGGTCGAGCCCGGAGGTCGGCTCGTCCAGGATGAGCAGCTCCACGTCGGAGGCGAAGGCGGCGACGAGGGCGACCTTCTGCCGGTTGCCCTTGGAGTAGGTGCGGCCCTTCTTGGTGGGGTCGAGCTCGAAGCGCTCCAGCAGCTCGCCGCGGCGCCGGGCGTCGAGCCCGCCGCGCAGCCGCCCGTAGAGGTCGATGACCTCGCCCCCGGAGAGGTTGCGCCACAGGGTCACGTCGCCGGGCACGTAGGCGACGCGGCGGTGGAGTTCGACGGCGTCCCGCCAGGGATCGCCGTCCAGCAGCCGGGCGGTGCCGGAGTCGGCGCGCAGCAGGCCCAGCAGGACGCGGATGGTGGTGGACTTCCCCGAGCCGTTGGGCCCCAGGAAGCCGTGGACCTCGCCGGTCTCGACGTGCAGGTCGAGTCCGTCGAGCGCACGGGTACGGCCGAAGGTCTTCACGAGACCGGAGACCGAGATGGCGGTGGTTGCCTTGGTCATGGTTACGAAGTTACGCTTGCTTCACAAATTTGTGAAGCAAGAAAACGGCCAGGATGGTCCGGGCGTCCTTGACCTGGAAGAATGGGGCCCGTGGTGGTGAGTGAGCAGCCGAACGAGTCGAACGAGCCGGCCGGTCCGGCCGACGGCCCGCGTACGCGGCCCTACGGCCCCGAGGTCGCCGAGTTCGTCGAGCGTTTCGCCGCCGAGCTGACCGAGGCGGGCATGCAGCGCATGCCCTCGCGGGTCTTCGCCTGCCTGCTGGCCGAGGACTCCGGCACCCTCGGCTCCGCCGAGCTCTCCGAGCGCCTGCGGATCAGCCCGGCCGCCGTCTCCGGCGCCATCCGCTACCTCTCCCAGGTCCACCTGGTCACCCGCGAACGGGAACCGGGCTCGCGCCGGGAGCGCTACCGGGTGCACGCGGACGTCTGGTACGAGGCGATGACCAATCGCGACGCCCTGCTCGGGCGCTGGAACGCCGCCTTCGACCAGGGCCTCAAGGCCGTCGGCCCCGACACCCCGGCGGGCCGCCGCATAGCCGAGACGGCGGAGTTCTTCGACTTCATGCGGCGCGAGCTGGCCATGATGCTGGAGCGCTGGCGCGCCCACCGCGAGGCCGTGCGCGGTGGCGGCCCCACGGCGCCCTGAAGCGCAACCGCCGGCCCCCGGTCCAGCCCGCCCGGAAGGCCGGTCCGGGCGGGCTCAGACCGGGTGGGCCCGCTGGGGCGGTACGGCGGGAGGGGCGGCCGGCGGCACGGTCAGGCGCAGCGCCGAGGGGTGCGCCGTCCAGGTGCGGGTGAGGACGGGGCCGGAGACCACCGCGTCGGCGCGGTAGCGGAAGTGCGGCCCCGAGACCGTGACCGTACGGGCCCGCGCCCGCACCGGTCCGTCCTGCGAGCGCCGCCGCACGACCACGTCCACCAGGCCGTCGCCCGGCGTGAGCGAGACCCGTTCCACCGGGCTGTCGAGGTCGGTCAGCAGCACCCCGTCCGCCTCGACGCGCAGCCGCGCCGCCCCGGGGCCGGGCGCGGGCCGGGCCAGGGTGCGCACCAGGGAGCGGCAGCGGCCCAGCGGCCCGCGCGCCTGACCGCCCGGGCCGCCGTCGCGCCGCTCCCGCTCCCCGTGCAGCGGCGGAATGCGCAGGTCACCCAGCACCACTCCGCCGCTGTCGTCTATCAGCAGGTCGAAGCGTCTCTCCCGCCCCTCCAGCACCGTCCGCGCCGCGTGGACCGCGTCCAGCGGCACCCCCAGCGCCCCGGCCAGCGAAACCGATCCCGGCCGCCCCACCGGCACCACCGACAGGGCGCAGTGCGCCAGGTCGCGCTCCAGGTGCAGCAGCCGCACCGCCCGCAGCAGCGCCCGGTCGTCGCCTATCACCACCGGGCGCCGGCGGCCCCGGCGGGCCAGCGCCCGCGCGGCCTCCTCGGGGCCGTCCGGCAGGCACACCTTCACTCCGGGGGAGCCCGCGGTCAGCACGTCCCTGGCGATCCGTACGGACTCCCCGTCCGTACGGCGGGCCACGGGGTCGACGAGCACGAGCAGCGGATGCGGAACCGGCACCTCGGTCCTTCCTTCGGTTGCCCGGCCGCCTGAGGCCGCCGGGGGCGGCCCGATTCGGCGGCCGCGGACGGGAGTTGGCTGTGGTGGGTACGGACGGCGGGGTCGGCGGGGGTGCTGCCGGGGGCCGCCGCGTTCGCCTCCCGTCGGAGGAGTCCGGTAATCTCTCGGTGCAAGAGCCCCTGTCGCTGTTGCGGTCAGGGGTTTCGTCGATTCGGGGCACCGGTCCGACGGTTCTTGTCAGCGCGGTCGGTTCACCGCCGACACGCACGTTGGACATGCCCCGGCCGGAAGGGGTGTACGCCTGTGCCCGCACTCGTGCTGCTCGGCGCTCAGTGGGGTGATGAAGGCAAGGGGAAGGCCACCGACCTGCTCGGTGGCTCGGTGGACTACGTGGTGCGCTACCAGGGCGGCAACAACGCCGGCCACACGGTCGTCGTCGGCGACCAGAAGTACGCGCTCCACCTCCTCCCCTCCGGCATCCTCTCCCCGGGCTGCGTCCCGGTGATCGGGAACGGCGTCGTGGTGGACCCGGCGGTCCTGCTCTCCGAGCTGAGCGGGCTCGCCGAGCGCGGCGTGGACACGTCCAAGCTGCTGATCAGCGGCAACGCGCACCTGATCACGCCGTACCACACCACGATGGACAAGGTGACCGAGCGCTTCCTGGGCAAGCGCAAGATCGGCACCACCGGCCGCGGCATCGGCCCGACGTACGCCGACAAGATCAACCGGGTGGGCATCCGCGTCCAGGACCTCTTCGACGAGTCGATCCTGACGCAGAAGGTCGAGGCGGCCCTCGACCAGAAGAACCAGATCCTCGCCAAGCTCTACAACCGCCGCGCCATCGCCGTGGAGCAGGTCGTCGAGGAGCTGCTCGGCTACACGGACGCGCTGCGCGGCTACGTCTGCGACACCACCCTGCTGCTCAACGACGCGCTCGACGAGGGCAAGGTCGTCCTCTTCGAGGGCGGCCAGGGCACGCTGCTGGACGTGGACCACGGCACGTACCCCTTCGTGACCTCCTCCAACCCGACCGCCGGCGGCGCCTGCACCGGCGCGGGGGTGGGCCCGACGCGGATCAACCGGGTCATCGGCATCCTCAAGGCGTACACCACGCGCGTGGGCGCCGGGCCGTTCCCGACCGAGCTGTTCGACGAGGACGGCGACAAGCTGCGCACCATCGGCGGCGAGCGCGGCGTCACCACCGGCCGCGACCGGCGCTGCGGCTGGTTCGACGCGGTGATCGCCCGGTACGCCACCCGCGTCAACGGGCTGACCGACTTCTTCCTCACCAAGCTGGACGTGCTCACCGGCTGGGAGCGCATCCCGGTCTGCGTCGCCTACGAGATCGACGGCCGGCGGGTTACGGAACTGCCCTACAGCCAGACCGACTTCCACCACGCCAAGCCGGTCTACGAGATGCTGCCGGGCTGGTCCGAGGACATCTCGGGGGCCAAGGAGTTCTCCGACCTGCCGAAGAACGCGCAGGCCTACGTGAAGGCGCTGGAGGAGATGTCGGGCGCGCCTGTCTCCGCCATCGGCGTCGGCCCGGGCCGGGACGAGACGATCCAGATCAACTCGTTCCTCTGAGCGGGAGCCCCGGCCGGGGAGTTCCGGCCGGGCCACTCCGCCGACCGCACCCACCGGGGGCCGCGCCGTACGCGACGGCGCGGCCCCCGGTGCGCGGTCCCGGGCGCGGACCGCCGCGCGGGGCCCCCGG
>NZ_JBKJFM010000237.1:0-5851 GCF_046614825.1 Streptomyces nanhaiensis | reverse complement strand
CCGCCTCCGCGGCCTCCACCCTGGGCGCGGCGGCGGCGGAGAAGGGCCGCTACTTCGGGACCGCGATCGCCGCCAACCGGATGGGCGAGTCGGACTACATGAGCGTCCTGAACCGGGAGTTCAACTCCCTCACCGCCGAGAACGAGATGAAGTTGGCCGCCCTGGAGCCCTCCCGCAACCCGTCCACCTTCCCGACCGCCGCCCGGCCCGCCAACCCGGTCTCCGGCGGTGTGGCCGCCCACGCCTCGCGCGGCGACCGGACCTCCCGGCCCACCGCGCCGCCCCCGCCCCGCACGGGCAGCGGCGGCGGCACCACCAGCAACCGCACCGGAGGTGATCGCGGATGACGACCCCGTCCCACACCGTCGCTCCGCGCCGCACGTACATGATCGGGCGCGCCCGTCCCAACGCCATCGTCGGCAGGAACCGGGAGACGGGCGAGATCGCGCTGATCATCGCGGGCGCGTTCCTCGGAATGATGAGCGGACTCCTGGTCCCCGTCCTGTCGCTGCGCATCGCCCTGCTGGCCGGCTTCCCGCTGATCGCCCTGGCCGCGGTGTACGTCCCCTACAACGGCCGGACGTACTACAAGTGGTTCGAGATCAACCGCAGTTACCGGCGCCTGCTGCGCCGCGGCACCACCTACCGCTCGGCCGCCGCCGAGGCCGGCACCCGGCTGGACGGCACCGAGGTGGACATCCCCCCTCCCCCCGGCGTCGGCCGGGTCAACTGGCTGTCCGCCCCCTTCGGGCCGGACGAGATCGCCGTACTGCTCCACGCCGACCGCCGCACCGTCACCGCCGCCATCGAGATCGAGGGACCGGGCGTGGGCCTGCGCGACAGCGAGGACCAGGAGGCCCTCGTCGACCGCTTCGGCACCCTCCTCAAGCACGTGGCCAACGGCGACGGCTTCGTCACCCGCCTCCAGATGCTCGCCCGCACCCTCCCCGCCGACCCCGACGCCCACGCCAAGGACGTCGCGCAGCGCGGCGACGAACGGGCCGCGCCCTGGCTGCGCGACTCCTACGAGCAGCTGCTGTCGATGGTCTCCACCTCCAGCGAGCAGCACCGCGCCTACCTGGTGGCCTGCATGCACTACACCCGCGACCTGGCCGCCGAGGCCGCCGCGATCGCCAAGGCCACCCGCGCCTCCACCGGCCGCCGCCTCACCCGCGACGAGGGCCTGGCCGTCGTCATGGCCCGGGAGCTCACCGACATCTGCGCCCGCCTGACCGAGGCCGACATCCGGGTACGGCAGCCGCTGGGCCAGTCCCGCATGGCGTCCCTGATCCACTCCATGTACGACCCGGACCACCCCATCGACCACATCCAGGCCATGAGCCGCCGCAACGCCTGGCCCGCCGAGCTGGACGCCTCCGAGCCCACCCACCTCCAGGCCAAGACCCGCGAGTCCGCCACCCGCGCCCCCTGGTGCCACGCCACCGCCTGGGTCAAGGAGTGGCCGATGACCCCCGTGGGCGTCAACTTCCTCGCCCCGCTGCTGGTCCACACCCCCGACGTGATCCGCACCGTCGCCGTCTGCATGGACCTGGAGCCGACCGAGGTCGCCATCGAGCGCATGCTGACGGAGAAGACCAATGACGCCGCCGAGGCCAGCCGCGCCGCCAAGATGAACCGCACCGTCGACCCGCGCGACGTGGCCGCCCACAGCCGCGTCGACCAGCGCGGCGAGGACCTCGCCTCCGGCGCCGCGGGCGTCAACCTCGTCGGCTACATCACCGTCTCGTCCCGCAACCCCGACGCCCTGGCACGTGACAAGCGCACGATCCGGGCGTCGGCCGGAAAGAGCTACTTGAAGCTGGAGTGGTGCGACCGGGAGCATCACCGTGCGTTCGTGAACACCCTGCCGTTCGCGACCGGCATCCGCCGCTGAGGAGGCGCAACCACCATGGCCGCGTTCGATCCGCTGACCGCCGTCACCGACGCCTTCACCAGCTTCGTCTTCGGCAAGACCGAGACCACCCGCCTGCCCGTGCGCACCTCCACGGGCCAGGCACAGGCCGTCTACCTGCCCACCGCCGCCCCCGGACTGGGCGACTCCGGGGTGATCATCGGCCGCGAGGTCTACAGCGGCAAGGGCTACATCTACGACCCCTTCCAGCTCTACGGCCAGCAACTCCCCGCCCCCCACTGGCTGGTGCTGGGCGAGTCCGGCAACGGCAAGTCGGCGCTGGAGAAGACCTACATCCTGCGCCAGCTGCGCTTCCGCGACCGCCAGGTCGTCGTCCTGGACGCCCAGGGCGAGGACGGCGTCGGCGAGTGGAACCTGATCGCCGAGCAGATGGGCGTCACCCCCATCCGCCTGGACCCGATGGCCGCGCTCGACCAGGGCATCCGCCTCAACCCGCTGGACCCGTCCATCACCACCACCGGCCAGCTCGCCCTGCTGCGCACCATCATCGAGGTCGCCATGGGCCACGGCCTCGACGAGCGCGCCGGCTTCGCGCTGAAGGTCGCGCACTCCTACGTCAACGAGACCGTCACCGGACGCCAGCCCGTCCTCACCGACATAGTCGAGCAACTGCGCCACCCGGAGCCGGAGTCGGCCGAGGCGATGAACGTCGCCCTGGAGGACGTCCGCGCCTGGGGCCTGGACGTGGCCCTCGTCCTGGACCGCCTGGTCGACGGCGACCTGCGCGGCATGTTCGACGGCCCGACGACGGTGGGCATCGACCTCGACGCGCCCCTGATCGTCTTCGACCTCTCGCACATCGACCGCAACTCCATCGCCATGCCGATCCTGATGGCCATCGTCGGCGTCTGGCTGGAGCACACCTGGATCCGCCCCGACCGCAGGAAGCGCATCTTCCTGGTCGAGGAGGCGTGGCACATCATCAACAGCCCCTTCGTCGCCCAGCTCTTCCAGCGCCTGCTGAAGTTCGGCCGGCGCCTGGGCCTGTCGTTCGTCGCGGTCGTCCACCACCTGTCGGACGTCGTCGACGGAGCGGCGGCCAGGGAGGCGGCCGCCATCCTCAAGATGGCCTCCACCCGCACCATCTACGCCCAGAAGGCCGACGAGGCGCGGGCCACCGGAAAGGTGCTGGGACTGCCGCGCTGGGCCGTGGAGATCATCCCCACGCTCACCCCCGGCATCGCCGTCTGGGACGTCAACGGCAACGTCCAGGTCGTCAAGCACCTGGTCACCGAGGCCGAACGCCCGCTGGTCTTCACCGACCGCGCCATGACCGAATCCTCCGCGGCCGACCCGCCGTCCGACCCGCCGTCCGGCTCCTCGCCCCGCTCGCCCATGCGGGACACCCTGGCCGACGACCTCGACGCCGAGACCGAGTCCCGGGCGGCCGCGATGGAGCGGCTCGCACGCGCCGACGAGACGGTGGCCTGACGGTGGCACGGGGCCACGGTGGAGCGCCCGGGGCACAGGGCGGCGGTACGGGCGCCCCGCCGGAGAGGGGCATCCCCGACGGCCTGCTGCTCGGCCTCATCGGCTTCCTGCTGGGCGTCACCACCCTGTGCTGGACGGCCGCCGGGCTGGCCGGCCTCCTCGCCCACGGAGCATGGCCGCGGGGCGTCACCTTCGTCCGCACCCCGGCGGCCATGCGCGCGCTCGTCTCCGAACCGGGCGACCTGGCCGCCGCCTGGCCCGGGGCACAGGCCGGGACCCTGCCGGGGCCGGGCCTGTTCTGGGGGATCCTCATCAGCCAGGCGATGGTCCTGGCGGTCCTGGGGTTCCTCACCACCGGCGCCGTGGCCCGACGGCGCGCCCTGCGTGCGGCCCGGCGGGCCGCCCGGCAGGCGGCTCCGCACAAGGGCGCCCCGCCCGCGCCCCACGAGACGCCCACGGCGCCCCTCCCCTCTCACGGAGGGCCCGAGGGCCACGGAGCCGCACCGCCCGAGGCCGCGGCCCCCACGCCCCCGCAGGAGCCCGTACAGGCACCCGCCGCCGTACGGGCCCGTCCCGTCCCCGAGGCGTTCTCCGGTCCGCCCGCGGGCGTCGAGTACGGCGCCCTCCACACCGCCCGGGCCGCCGACGCCCTGTACGCCGCCCCCGGAGCCGCACTCGTCGTGACCGCCGATCCCGCCCTGTGGGCGGAGACCGCGGGAGCCCGCGCCAAGCTCGGCCCCGTCCACGTCTACGACCCGGGACAGCTCACGGACGCCCCCGTACGGCTGCGCTGGTCGCCCCACCACGCCTGCGACGACCGCCGTACCGCCGCCGCGCGGGCCGCGGCCCTGCTCGCCCCCGTGCGCAGCCCCGCACGCGCGGACGCGGCCGCCCACGACGCCGCCGAGACGCTCCTGGGCTGCTGGCTCCATGCCGCCGCCGTGGCCGGCGAGCCGTTCCGCCAGGTCCACCGCTGGGCCAACGCCGCGGCGGGCTCCTCCTCGGAGGCCGTCCGGATCCTGCGTACGCACCCCAAGGCGGCATCCGGCGCGGCGGGCGAGCTGGAGGCGACCCTGATCGCCCACCCCGAGCGCCGGGACGCCGCCCTCCGCACCGTCCGGAGCGCCCTCGCCTGCCTCTCCCAACTCCACGTCCGCAACGCGTGCACGGCGCCCCGCACGGATTCGACGGCACTGGAATCCTTTGCGGCCGATTGGGGAACGCTCTATGTCGTGGGCGAAACCGTTGAGGATCCGCGCCGCGCCCCCGGCACGATGCCGCTCCTCACGGCTCTCACCGCGAGCGTGGTCGAGCACGGCCGCCGCATGGCCGCAGGGTCATCCGCCGGCCGGCTCGACCCACCACTCTCCCTGATCCTCCACAACCTCGCGGCCGTCGCCCCCATCCCCCAGCTCCCCGACCTCCTGGCGAACGGCGAGCCGACGGGCATGCCGACCCTGGCGCTGCTGCGCTCGGAGGCCCAGGCACACGTCTGGTGGCCGCAGCTCGGCGAGAACGGGCCGCCTGCGCGCCCCATGCCCTGACCCCCTGTGCCCTGACCGACCGGCCGAGTGAGGACACCACGGGAATGAACCAGCTCCGGGAGGCAGTGGAACTGGTCGACGGCGTACTCGGCCCCACCGCCATCGGTGCCTACCTCCACGGCTCCTCCGTGCTCGGAGGCCTCCGGCCGGCCAGCGACATCGATCTCCTCGTGCTGTCCCGGCGGAGCATGGACGAACGGGAGCGGCACGCGCTTCTCGGAGGACTGCTCGGGATCTCCGGTCCAGCGGACGGGTCCCTCCGCCCGGTCGAACTCACCGTCGTCGTCCAGTCCGAGATCCGCCCATGGCGATTCCCGCCGACCGGCGACTTCCTGTACGGCGAGTGGCTGCGCGACGCGTTCGAGGCCGGCGGGGTCCCTCGTCCGGAGCCGATGCCGGACCTCGCCCTGCTGCTCACCGCGGTGCTGGCCGGAGACCGGCCCCTCATCGGCCCCCGGCCCGCGCGGGTCATCGACCCCGTACCGCACGAGGACCTGGTGCGAGCGAGCACCGCGGGCATTCCCGGCCTGCTCGACGACCTGGAGGACGACACCCGCAACGTCGTACTGACTCTCGCCCGTGTCTGGACCACGCTCGCCACCGGCGAGATCGTGCCGAAGAACACCGCAGCCGACTGGGCCCTCGACCGGCTTCCACCGGAACACCGGCCCGTCCTTGAACACGCCAGGAACCTTTACCTCGATCACCGCTACTCCGAGGAGACCTGGAGCGACGAACTACGCGCGCGGGTAGGTCCGCACACGGAGAAAGTGCTCTCCGAGATCGACAGACTGCAACAGGAGAAACCGTGAACGTGAAAAAGCCTCGGTCTTCGAGTCGAAACTCGAAGACCGAGGCTGAATAATCGTTCGGCGGCGTCCTACTCTCCCACACGGTCCCCCATGCAGTACCATCGGCGCTGAAAGGCTTAGCTTCCGGGTTC
>NZ_JBKJFM010000236.1:0-5857 GCF_046614825.1 Streptomyces nanhaiensis | reverse complement strand
GGGGCGGAGTTCGGTACCGGGGAGGGGGCCACCGGCCGCACCGAGCGTGAACTCGCCTGCTGGGAAAGGGCCCTGGAGGGCCTGCCGGACCGCCCTGCGCGAGGCGTACCGCGCGGCCTCCCAGCGCTACGAGAAGGTCGGCGTCGGCGCCGACCTGCGGGCCGAACAGGCGCGTGCCGAGGGCGACGAGAGCGCCGCGCGCGCCGCCCTGGACCGGCTCACCAACAAGGTCCGCACCCGTGCCGCCCAGCTCCTGGAGGGGCCCGACGGCGCCGACGGCCCCTCCCGGCAGGCCGCCGCGGCCCGCGCCGAGGCGCTGGTCCAGATGCTGGAGTCCCGCGCCTCGACCGCCAGTGAGCAGCTCGGCCGGCTGCGGGGCGAGGCCGAACGACTGGCTCCCGGCGAGGAGCGGGACGCCTACACCGAACTGCCGGAGGAACTGACCCCAGCCGACGCCGAGCAGGCGCAGACCCTGCTGCGCGGCGCCAACACCGAACTGGCCGCCCGCACCGACGCGCTGGAGGCCGCCCGGGCCGCCCACGCCGAGCTGGTGCGCGCCCAGCGCGCCGCCGAGGACGCCGCCGGGGCCTTCGACGAGCTGGCCGCCATGCTCCGCGACCTGCTGCGCGACCCGCACGGCACGGGCGGTACGGGCCCGGAGGAGGGCGGGGAGAGGCCCGAGCCGTACGCGGGCGCCCTCGACCAGGCCCGGCAGGCGGCCGCCGAGGCACGCCGCTCCCTGCGCGGCTGCGCCGCCGACCTCACCGCCGCCGAGTCGGCCGTGCGCGAGGCGGGCGACGTCCTGGTGCGGCACGCCAACTCCACCCGCTACGAGCAGGTGCGCACCCCCGCCCGCCAGCAGATCCGCGAGCTGCCGGCCGCCGCCCTGCCCGACCACGCCGCCTCCTGGGCCGCCGCCTTCGAGCCCCGGCTGCGCGTCCTGACCGACGAGCTCGACCAGCTGGAGCGCAACCGGGACAGCATCGTGGACCGGCTGCGCGGCCTGGTGGAGTCCTCGCTGGCCACCCTCCGCTCCGCCCAGCGCCTGTCCCGGCTCCCCGGAGGGCTGGGGGAGTGGTCGGGCCAGGAGTTCCTGCGCATCCGCTTCGAGGACCCCGACCAGGCCGCCCTCGCCGAGCGGCTGGGAGAGGTCATCGACGAGGCCACCCGGGCGGCCGTCCGCCGCAACTCCGATCTGCGCCGGGACGGCATGACGCTGCTGCTGCGGGGCGTCCACGCCGCCCTCCGGCCGCGCGGGGTGTCGGTGGAGATCCTCAAGCCCGACGCGGTGCTGCGCGCCGAGCGGGTGCCGGTCGGGCAGATGGGGGACGTCTTCTCCGGCGGCCAGCTGCTGACCGCGGCCATCGCCCTGTACTGCACGATGGCCGCGCTGCGCAGCAACGACCGGGGCCGCGACAGGCACCGGCACGCGGGCACGCTCTTCCTCGACAACCCCATCGGCCGTGCCAACGCCACCTATCTGCTGGAGCTCCAGCGCGCGGTGGCCGACGCGCTGGGCGTCCAGCTCATCTACACCACCGGCCTGTTCGACACCACGGCACTGGCGGAGTTCCCGCTGGTGATCCGGTTGCGCAACGACGCCGATCTGAGGGCGGGGCTTAAGTACATCAGCGTCGAGGAGCACCTGCGGCCCGGTCTGCCCAAGCAGGACCCGGAGTCCGAACCGGTGCACGGCGAGATCACCGCCACCCGGATGTTCCGCCGCCCCGACGGCGCCGGCCGGGCGCAGGACACACCGCCCTCCGTCCCGGCGCCCACCGCCCCCGGCGAGAGCGAGGAGACCACCGCGGCGGGCGCCTCCGGCACCTCCGGCTGAGGCCCCGGGCCGGCGGCTCAGCGGTTGAAGGCGGGGAACGCGAAGCGCTGGACGTTGCCCGTCGCGTCCCCCTTGGCGTCGGTGCTGTTGACGCAGTAGACGAGCGTCCGCGACAGGTCGCGCGTCGCGGCGACGACGGTCTGGTAGCCGGGGCGGGAGCCGGTCTTGCCCCAGACCTCCCTGCCGTTCACGTCGTAGGGCGCCATGCCGCCGGCGGCCACGGCCGCCCCTGGGACGTCCGGCACGGTGAAGAACTCCTCCAACCACGGCTCCGGTACGACCTTCCCGCCGAACAGGGCGGTCACGAGCCGCTCCAGGTCCGCGGTGGTGGAGATCATGTCACCGGCCGCCCAGCGGTCCGACATGTTCCACTCGGTGACGTCCACCAGCCTGCCGCCGAGCCAGTCGTAGCCGCGGTTGTGCGGACCGTGGAGCCGCGGGTCGGGACCGCCGGGGAAGGAGGTGTGCCGCATGCCGAGCGGCCGAAGGACACGCGTGGCGGCCTGGTGCTCGTAGGTGTCCCCGGTGACCTCCTCGATCAGCATGCCCAGCACCGTGTAGTGGATGTTGCCGTACTCCTGCCGCTCCCCCGGAGCGGACGCCGGCCCCCTGGCGACGGACGCGGCCACGACCTCTCGCGGCGTCAGCGTCTCGAAGCGGTGCGGGTAACCCTCCTCCACGGTGTCGCCGAGTGAGCCGCCCGGCCGGAGCCCGCTGGTGAAGTTCAGCAACTGCCGTACGGTGAAAGGCCGCTCGAAAGCGGGCGTCAGCAGCTCCGGCAGGTAGACCCCGGCGGACGCGTCCAGGTCCACCTTCCCCTCGGCGGCCAGTTGCAGCACGACGGCCGCGGTCACCAGCTTCGTGACGGAACCGGCCCGGAAGCGGCCGTGCTCCAGGGCCGGGGCGCCGGTCCGCAGGTCCCGCACTCCGGCCGCGCCGCGCCAGGCGCCGTCGCCGCCGACGCGTACGAGCGCCGCGGTCACCTCACGGTCCGGCAATCCGGCCAGCGCGGCACGCAGCGCGGCGGCGTCGGGTCCAAGACCCCCCTTCTCCGCGGTGACCGCAGCGGGGGAGCGGTGATGGGCCGTGGCGGGCAGGGCCAGCGGGCCCGCCGCGAACCCGAACCCGAGGACGAGGGCGGCGGCCAGGACGGTACGGGCGGGCTGTCTCATCGGCTCCTCCAGTGGTGCGGACGGGGCGTCCGCCGCGCACCACATCCTCGGAGAGCGGGCCGGGCGGCGTGATCGTCCGCGAGGACGGCGCGCACCCTGCCGAATCCCTGAGCAACGGGCCCCGCCCACAACGGAGTTGTGGGGGAGCCCCCTAGGGCGCCGCGGACCGGGCGCCGGCGGCCGTCAGCCGTGTCTTCGGCGGAAGGCGCGGCGCTCGCGCGCCACGCTGCTCGGCGTGGAGACCACCCCGTTGCGCTGGTTCCACATCTGCCGGGTGACCCACACGTCCAGCACCCCCCAGGTGGTGACCACCGTGCCCGCCACCGCCGCGAGCACCATGGGTAGGGCCAGCCACACCTGCGCCAGGGAGCACAGGACGGCGACCATCACCAGCACCAGGGTCACGGCCACGAGGACGACCGCGCGCACCGCCGCCGCCCGCACCGGGTCGGGCAGCCCCGATTCGACACCCACAGGATCTCCACTCTCCTCGTACACCTCGTCCTCATCCCGGTCCGACCGGAACTGGTCGAATCCACCCGGTCCCCAGTCGGCCCTGCTCAGCCCCATGCGGTCTCCCCGTGCCCTGCGGTGCGCGCGTTCCCCGCGCACCGTGCGGCATCCGGCGTATCACAACACAGCGTCACAACAGCACGCGACAGGCGCCCGTACAGATGCCCGATGTCCCGGACGCGGCCACGGCCGGTCCGTTGCCAGTAGTAGGCTCGCGCCGTTTGCTGAGGGAACCCATGCTCCCGCTCGGCGGGTTGGACACAGGGGAGGCCATGCGCTTTCGCGGCAAGTCGATCCGGCGGAAGATCATGGCGCTGCTGCTGGTCCCCCTGGTGGCGCTCACCTCCATCTGGGCGTTCGCCACCGTGATCACCGGCCGCGAGGCGGACCAGCTGCTCGACGCCGCGGCCGTCATGGGCGAACTCGGCGAACCGGTCCAGGAGACCGTCCTCGCCCTCCAGACCGAGCGCCGCCACACCCTCGTCCACATCGCCGACCCGCGCCGCTCCGACTCCCTGACGGCCCTGCACGACGGGCAGCGCGCCACCGACGAGGCGGTGGCGGCCCTGCGCGCCCGGGCGGAGGGTGAGGAGATCCGCGACAAGCTGGACGGCGATGCCCGCAGACGCCTGGACGACCTACTCGCCGCGCTCGACCGGCTGGACAGGGTGCGCGCCCGGGTCGCGGACAACACCGTCGAGCGACAGGACGCCTACGACGCGTACAACGCCCTCGTCGACCCCTGCCACGCCTTCCTCACCGGTATGCGCGGCGTCGACGACGTCCGGCTGGAGAGGGAGGGCCGCGCGCTCATCGGACTCTCCCGCGCACGCGAGTACCTCTCCCGTGAGGACGCGCTGCTGGCCGCCGCGTTCACCGCCGGCCGGATGACCGGGGAGCAGCTGCGGGCCGTCTCCGACCGGGTGGCCGAACGCGAACTCGCCTACCGCACCCACCTGTCGATGCTCCCCGCCGAGGACCGGGAGAGGTACCAGAGGTTCTGGTCCGGCACCGACGGCCGGACCCTGCGCGCGGCCGAGGACGAGATCATCGGCGCCGGCGCCGCGGGGGCGGTGAAGGCCTTCGACGCGGAGCGCTGGCAGAAGACCTCCGGAGCGGTCCTGGAGGAGCTGCGGCGCATGGACCGGGAGACCGGCGAGCGCTACCACCGGCGTGTCGAGCCGGAGGCCGCCTCCGTGCTGCTGCGGGCCGCGGTCGCCGGGATCCTGGGCTTCGCGGCCGTCGTCGTCTCCGTGGTTGTCTCCCTGCGCATCGGCCGCGGCCTGGTCCGCGACCTCGGCGCCCTGCGCAGGGAGGCGGGAGAGGCGGCGGGCGTACGGCTGCCCGACGTCATGCGGCGGCTCGCCGCGGGCGAGCAGGTCGACGTGGAGACCGAGGCGCCGCGCCTGGAGTACGGACGCGACGAGATCGGGCAGGTCGGGCAGGCCCTCAACACCCTCCAGCGGGCCGCCGTCGAGGCCGCCGTCAGACAGGCGGACATGCGCCGCGGCGTCTCCGAGGTCTTCGTCAACCTCGCCCGCCGCAGCCAGGTGCTGCTGCACCGCCAGCTCACCCTGCTGGACGCGATGGAGCGCCGCACCGAGGACCCCGGGGAACTGGCGGACCTCTTCCGCCTCGACCACCTCACCACCCGTATGCGCCGCCACGCGGAGGGCCTGGTCATCCTCTCCGGCGCCACGCCCTCGCGCCAGTGGCGCAAGCCCATCCCGCTGATGGACGTCGTCCGCGCCGCCGTCTCCGAGGTGGAGGACTACGAGCGCATCGAGGTGCGGCGGCTGCCCCCGCTCGCGGTCGACGGCGCCGCCATCGCCGACCTGACCCACCTCATCGCCGAACTCCTGGAGAACGCCACGGTGTTCTCGCCGCCGCACGCCGCGGTCCAGGTGCTCGGAGAGCGGGTCCCCAGCGGCTTCGCCCTGGAGATCCACGACCGGGGTCTGGGCATGTCCCCCGACGCGCTGCTGGAGGCCAACCTACGGCTCTCCGAGACGCCCGACTTCCGGCTCTCCGACACCGACCGGCTCGGCCTGTTCGTCGTCTCCCGGCTCGGCCGGCGCCAGAACGTCCGCGTCTCCCTGCAGCCCTCGCCCTACGGCGGCACCACCGCCGTCGTGCTC
This sequence comes from Streptomyces nanhaiensis, assembly GCF_046614825.1. NCBI lineage: Bacteria > Bacillati > Actinomycetota > Actinomycetes > Kitasatosporales > Streptomycetaceae > Streptomyces > Streptomyces nanhaiensis. Next base: position 197 of record NZ_JBKJFM010000236.1, on the reverse strand, counting down.
ATCCCGGGCGCGCTGCTCACCGAGGTCGCAGCCGCGCCCCAAAACGCCGTGGCGGCGGGGGAGGAGGCGGACACCGCCGGGCACCGCGCCGGCGACCACGCCCGGACCGCCGCGGGGCTCCCGCTGCGCGGCGCCCGGCCCGCCATCGGGGCGGGCCGGGGCGGTCCCGTCGAACTGGAGCCGCCCGCCGGGGAGTT
>NZ_JBKJFM010000235.1:0-5894 GCF_046614825.1 Streptomyces nanhaiensis | reverse complement strand
AGCGCCGCGCGGCGGCGATGTCCGGGTGCGCGGACGGGCCCGTCCCGGCCACGATCGGGGCGAGGAGCGCACGCAGCTCGGCGACCCGCATCCACCACAGGAAGGGGGAGCCGACGACGAGCACGGGGGCGCCCGCGCCGCGCGCCGTGCCGGGGCGCGGCAGGCGGCGGCCGCGGGTGGTGTGCGCCCGGTCCTCCAGCCAGCTGTCGCAGTCCGGTGTCAGGGCTATCGCCGAGGGCGCGGGGACGTCCAGCCGGTCGGCGAGGTCGCGTATCAGCCGGTACAGGTCGGGGGCGGCCGACTCCTCGATCTGCACGGTGGGGCTGACCGCCGGGCGCGCCCGGGCGATCACGGCGGCCACGCCCGCGGCCGCGGCGAGCACCGGCACGGCGACGGCCGCGGCCGTCCAGCGCAGTGCGTCCCAGCCGTCGCCGCGGAGGTGGCCGGTGGCCCCTCCGGCCAGCAGGACGACCGCCGCGGCGGCGGGCAGCAGCGCGGCGCCCAGCGCGGCGCCGCGCACCCTCAGGACCGCCAGCGCGTGGTCGCGCGCCGAACGCGCGCCCGTCTCCGGTACTGCCACGAGTCGCTCACCCCCTTGCCGATCCCCCGCGCCTGCTGTCACTCCCCCACTGTGGCACCGGCAACCGACATCGCAATGTGCGGTGGGCCACTTGCCGGAGCCGTCCGCGGGAACCCTAGTCGGCGCCCGCGGGGCCGTCAGCCGGATGAGGAAGCGGTCACTCGATGGAATGGCTTTGGGTAAAGCTGGGTGCGGAAACCCGCTCGCCGGGGTGTCCGGCCGGGGTGCCGGTTCAGGCCTCCCCGGCGGTCGCGGCCTCTCCTTCCGCCGCGGTCTCCCCGGCGGCCGCCGCGGCCGCGATGTCGCCGCGGTGGTGCGAACCGGCCAGCCGGATGCGGGACACCGCGCGGTAGGCGTGCTCGCGCGCCTCGGCGAGACCGGCCCCGGTGGCCGTGACGGACAGGACCCGGCCGCCCGCGCTGACCACGCGCCCCTCCTCGTCCAGCCGGGTGCCGGCGTGGAGGACGTACGCGGTGGGGGCGTCCTCCCGCGCGACCTCCTCCAGCCCTTCGATCACATCCCCCGTGCGGGGGGAGGCCGGGTAGCCCTCGGAGGCGACGACGACGGTGACGGCCGCGTCCTCGCTCCAGCGCAGCGGGGGGAACTCCGCCAGGGTCCCGGTGGCCGCCGCGTACAGCAGACCGGACAGCGGGGTCTTCAGACGGGCCAGGACGACCTGGGTCTCCGGGTCGCCGAAGCGCGCGTTGAACTCCACCACGCGCACCCCGCGCGAGGTGATGGCCAGGCCCGCGTAGAGCAGTCCGGAGAAGGGGGTGCCGCGGCGGCGCATCTCGTCCACGGTGGGCTGCAGGACGGTGGCCAGCACCTCGTCGGCCAGCTTGGGGTCGGCCCAGGGCAGCGGCGAGTAGGCGCCCATGCCGCCGGTGTTGGGGCCCTCGTCGCCGTCGTGGGCGCGCTTGAAGTCCTGGGCGGGCCGCAGCGGTACGACGCACTCGCCGTCGGTCACGGCGAACAGGGACACCTCGGGGCCGTCCAGGTACTCCTCGATCACCACCTGCTCGCAGCCGCGGGCGTGGGCGCGCGCGGCCTCCAGGTCGGGGGTGACGACGACGCCCTTGCCCGCCGCCAGCCCGTCGTCCTTGACGACGTACGGAGGCCCGAAGGCGTCCAGCGCGCGGTCGGTCTCCTCGTCGGTGGTGCACACGTAGGAGCGGGCCGTGGGGACCCCGGCGGCGGCCATGACCTCCTTGGCGAACGCCTTGGAGCCCTCCAGCCGGGCGGCCTCGGCCGACGGGCCGAAGACCGCGATGCCGCGTCCGCGCACGGCGTCGGCCACCCCGGCCACCAGCGGGGCCTCCGGCCCCACCACGACGAGGTCGGCCTCCAGGCCGGCGGCCAGTGCGGCCACGGCCGGACCGTCGAGCGCGTCGACGGAGTGCAGGGTCGCCACCTGGGCGATTCCGGCGTTGCCGGGCGCGCAGTGCAGCGAGGTGACGTCGGGATCGAGGGACAGGGAGCGGCACAGGGCGTGTTCGCGGGCGCCGCCGCCGATGACGAGGACCTTCACGCCCTGCACCCTATCCGCCCCCTCCGCGGCCCCGGCGGGTCCGCCCGAGGGGCGGACGGCGGGGGCCTGCCGGGAGTCCGCCGGGGACCGCCGCGGCCGGTGGGACGTCGTACGTGGTCAGGGGCGCGGGACGGCAGCCGAAACGCGCTTCTCACTCCATCGGGTGAGGAAAGCGGGGCTTGTATACCCAATCGGGATGCACGTATGGGCGGAAATACCGCGAAGGCCGAGAGACCTCCCACTTTTGGGGGTAGGAAGGGGCACCGAGCGGTCCGAGGGAGGTCCGTCCGCGAGTGGATCCGAGCGAGGGCTTTGTTGGGAGTGGCGGGTGAGTCAGCCGGAGATGCGCCCCGGAACGGGCAGCGGCACGGGCGGCGGCACGGGGCGGGGCGAGCACGGGGACCTGCTCGGGCGGCCGTTCCCGCTGGGGGACTGGGGCGAGCCCGCCGAGCGTCTGGACGAGCTGTACCGGTGGGTGGAGAGCGGGGCGCTGCACGTCATGGAGTGGTACCTGGCCGACCGGGTGCGCAGGCGCCGGTGGGCCAGGGCGCTGCGGGCGGGGACCGCCGCGGGGCTGGCGGCCGGGGGCGCCCTGCCGCTGCTGGAGCTGGCCGGCGGGGTGCGGGGCGCGGCCCTGTGGGCGTTCCCGGCGCTGCTGCTGGCGGCCGTGTGCGCGGGATGCGACCGCTGGTTCGGTCTGACCTCGGGCTGGATGCGCAGCGTCGGCACGGCGCAGGCGGTCCAGCGGCGGCTGGAGATACTGCAGTACGACTGGGCCTCGGAGAGCGTGCGGGAGGTGCTCGGGCCCACCGAGGGCACGGCGAGCGAGGCCGCCGAGCGGTGCCTGGGGGTGCTTCGGCGCTTCTCGGAGGACGTGACCGAGCTGGTGCGGGGCGAGACCGCCGCCTGGATGGTGGAGTTCCGCTCCGGTCCGGCGCCGCTGCACACACAGTCGCTGACCTCCTCCGCCTGGAGCGCGCGCACCGCGCAGGCCGCCGCGCAGCCGTCCCGCTTCTCGCTGCCGCCGGGCGTCCGGCCCAGCATGCCCCGGCAGCGGCCCCCGGAGGGGCCGCGCTGACGGCGGCTCACGGCGGCCGCCGTGAGCCGCCGGACCGCTAACCGAAGAGGATCATGGAGCCCTGCGCCAGGCTCCGGGTGGCCGCGGCGTGCAGTCCCAGCCAGACGTGGCGCTCCCGAGCGAACGGCCCGCCGTCGTACACCGGCACGGCCGCCGGCTCCTCCAGCTCCGTGGGGCGGGCCGGGGGTTCCGGCGCGGGGGGCGGGTTGGCGGGGTCGATGCCCAGGTACGGGGCGACCGCCTCCAGTTCGCGCAGCAGCCCGTGGCTGGAGCCCAGCGGACCGCCGCCGGCGAGGAGTTCGTCGTCGGAGAGCGGGTGGGCGAAGTCGAGGGGTACGTACGCGCCGGCGTGGTCGTAGTGCCACACCAGGTGCGACTGCTGGGCAGTCGGGGCGAACATCTCCAGCAGTTGCTCGTACTCGCCGCCGAGCGCGTCGACCGGAGTGACCTCCAGGCCGCAGAGCTGGAGGAGGTGGGCGCGGCGCAGGAAGTGCAGCGCGTCGTAGTCGAAGCCGGCGACCGGCGCCACGTCGCCCGACAGCCCCGGCATGTAGCCGTGGACGGGGACCGGCGGCAGCCCGGCGGCGCTCAGCGCCCTGTCGTACGACGCGAGTTCCTCGGCGAAGGGGTTGTCGGGGCTGTGGCACAGCACGTCGACGAGCGGCACCAGCCAGAGGTCACAGGCCAACGGGTGCTCCAATGCGGCAGGCGGTGGCTGACGGGGGTGCGGGCGGTACGGGCGGACGGGGTCCGGGCGCAACAGCGTAGTCGTTCACTCCAGCCTCTCGGCGAGGGCGAGGCAGCACTCGTCGCAGGCCGCGACCAGGCGCCCGGCCGCCGCGTCGTCCCCGCGCCCGACCGCGTCGGCCAGCTCGCGGTAGCCGGTCCACAGCAGCTCCCGCAGACCGGGCCGCTCGCGCAGGTGCGGCACGGCGAAGACCCAGCACTGCACGCGCAGCCGGTCCAGGAACTCGGTTATGTAGGGGTTGCCCATCAGGTCGCCCAGCTCCCGCCAGAAGCGCAGGTCGTAGCCGATGAGCACGTCCAGGTCCCCGGTGAGCGCGGCCCGCTCGGCGGCCTCGGCGCGGCGGCGCACCGAGGCCAGCCGCTCGTCGCCGGGGATGGGCGGGGCCGGTCCCGCGGATCTGCGGAAGACCCCCTCGGCGACCAGGGTGCGCGCCTGGACCATGGCACGGTAGTCGGCGGGCGTGAAGACGTGGACGCGGAAACCCCGGTGCTGCTCCACGTCCAGCAGGCCCTGCGCGGACAGGTCGACGAGCGCCTCGCGCACCGGGGTGGCGGAGACGCCGTACTGCTCGGCTATCTCCTTGACCGTGAAGCCCCGGCCGGCCGGGAGGCGCCCGGCGAGCACCTCGTCGCGCAGCGCGTCCGCGATCTGCGCGCGCAGCGTGCTGCGCTGGATCACGGGCGCCTCCTCACGGCTTCGGACGTCCGGGCGCCGGCGCAGTCTGCCATCCGCACCCCCTTTTCCAGGGGGTCAGCCTAGCGTCCATTATTTGACAGTATCCTGTCGAACTGACAGCATGTTGTCATAAGCGACCGGGCGATCAGCTCCGAGGAGGAGCCATGGAACGCAAGACCGTGCACGTCGCCGTCTACGACACCTTCGCCGACTGGGAGATCCCCTACGCCACCACCGCCCTGACCGGCGCCGGGCACCGTGTGGTGTACGTCGGCGAGAGCGGCGAGCCCGTGATCAGCATGGGCGGCATGCAGGTGTCGCCCGGCCTGTCCGTCGCCGACCTGCGGCCCGGCGACAGCGCGCTGCTGATCCTGCCGGGGGCGGACGCCTGGGAGAAGGTGCTCCCGCCCTTCGCCTCGGCGGCCCGCGCCTTCCTGGACGCCGGGGTCCCCGTCGCGGCCATCTGCGGGGCCGTGACCGGGCTGGCGAAGGAGGGGCTGCTCGACGACCGCCCCCACACCGGTGCCGCCGCCGGGGTGCTGGCCGCCACCGGCTACCGGGGCGGCGGCCACTACCGCGAGACCGACGCCTGCACCGACGGGGACCTGATCACCGCCGGCCCCACCGAGCCGGTGGCGTTCGCCCGCGAGATCCTGGCCCGGCTGGAGGCGTACCCGCCCGAGGTGCTGGACGCCTGGTTCCGGCTGTTCCGGCACTCCGACGCGAGCGCCTACGAGGTGCTGGCGGCCCACGAGGGCGCGAGCGGGGCGGCGTGAGCGCCCCCGAGCTGCTGTCGGGCACGGCGCTGGCCGTCTTCCGGCTGAACGGGCAGTTCCTGTCCGCCGCCGAGCGACTGGCCCGGCCCGCCGGGCTGACCGCCGCCTGGTGGCAGGTGCTCGGCGCGGTGCTGCCCGAGCCGCTGCCGGTGGCCGGCATAGCCCGGGCCATGGGCGTCACCCGGCAGAGCGTGCAGCGCGTGGCGGACCTGCTGGTCGAGCGCGGCCTGGCGGTGTACGAGCCCAACCCCGCGCACCGCCGGGCCAAGCTGCTCGCCCCCACCGAGGAGGGCCGTGCGGCGGTGGACCGGATCATCCCGGGCCACGCGGAGTTCGCCGCGCGGCTGGGCGAGGCGCTGGGCGGCGAGGAGGCCTTCGCCGAGGTGCGCGACGCGCTGGAGCGGCTGTCGAAGGCACTGGACGCCCTGGAGGCGCCGGGCGGCAGGGACGCCGCGGGCCCGGCGGGGGTGTGAGCGCGCGGGCCCACGCACCGGGGGCCCCGCGCGGCG
>NZ_JBKJFM010000234.1:0-5910 GCF_046614825.1 Streptomyces nanhaiensis | reverse complement strand
GGCGGCGTCGGCCGGTTCCCCGCCCCCGCCGAGGGCCGCCCCCGCCCCGGTGGCGACCGCGGCGGCCCCGGCGGCGGCGAGCAGGGTGCGGCGGTCCAGGACACGGCGGTCGGGGGTGCTTCGAGGGGTGGTGCGGCGGGCGGGCTGGCTGCTGCGGGACATGGGCGTCTCTCCCCGGATGCGAACGCGGCGCCTTGGGACGGGGCGTTCCCCCGCCCACCGGGATCGTCGGCAGCCGCGGTGACCCGCGTTCCAACGGCGCGCGAACGTCCGGCACCGAACAGTGCTCATGGATCACCGGGGGCCGCGTCCGCCATGTCCCGCTCGTCGTGCGTTCACCGGGGAGGCCGGGAGTTCACCCCCCGGCCTCCCCGTCGTCTCCCCGCCTCACGTCCTCCGGCTCACCCCTCCGGGGCCGCATCCGGCCGCGAGCCGCCCTGCGCGGCCGCGAACGCGGCCAGTGCCTCGGCGGCGTACGCCTCGGCGGCCGCCTTGGTGAGGCCCAGGCCGCTCAGCGGGCCGTCGCCGTCCTCCAGTTCCAGCAGCGCCAGCAGGACGTGCTCGGTGCCGACGTGGTTGTGGCCCAGCCGCAGCGCCTCGCGGAAGGTGAGCTCCAGCGCCTTCTTCGCCCCCGCGTCGAACGGGACGAGTTCGGGCGCGTCGCCGGCCGCGGGCGGGAGCGCCGCGGTGAGGGCCTCACGGGCCGCCTCCGCCGTCACGCCCTGCGCGGCGACCGCCTTCGCGGCGAGCCCGTCCGGCTCGCCGAGCAGGCCCAGGGCCAGGTGCTCGGGCCGGATCTCGGCGTGGCCCGCCGCCCGGGCCTCGTTCTGCGCCGCCACCACGGCGTTCCTGGCGCGGGGGGTGAACCGGCCGAACCCCTGGGCGGGGTCCAGGTCCGGTGCGGAGCCCTTGGGGACGAAGCGCTTCTGGGCGGCCTGCTTGGTGATGCCCATGCTCCGTCCGATGTCGGTCCAGGAGGCACCCGAGCGCCTGGCCTGGTCCACGAAGTGGCCGATCAGGTGGTCGGCCACCTCGCCGAGGTGCTCCGCGGTGAGGACGGCGGTGGACAGCTGCCGCAGGACGTCGGACTCGGTCTGCTTGATGCCCTCGATCAGGTCGTCGAGGCGGACGGCGCCCGTGAGGGGTGTCGGATTCTCCATGCGTCAACCTTAGGTTGACGACGCCAAGCCGTCAACCTGAAGTTGACGGCCCTCGGCCGACCGCCTCCACGGGTCCGCGCACCTCGAACTGGAAGCAGCCGTACTCCACCGCCCGGACATGGACCAGCGCCGTCTCCGGATCGGCGAACGCCTCGTCCGGCGCGGCGTCGAGGACGGCGGTGGCGTCCGTCCCCGGATCCCCGGGCGGCTCGACCAGCAGTCCCCCGGCGATACGCCCGCGGGCGTCGTAGCGGCGCAGGACCCGCCGTACCCCCGGCCGCGCGAACGGGTGGCCCAGCGCTTCCCGGGGGCCGGGCCCGCCGCACTCCGCGGCGTGGACGAACACGGGGCCCTGCTCGTCGTACGCCCCCGGATCCGTCCCCGTGCGGGCCGCCCACCGCCGCAGCGGGGCGCCGCCCTCGCCGTCGGCGAACGGCAGGGCCGGGCGCCCGGCGTCGTCCCCCGCGCGCAGCCGCTCCAGTACGGGCGGGGGTGTGGGGAGGGGGCTGTGGCGGGGTGGCCGGGCAGGGGCGCCGAGGGGGTGCCGTAGGTCGTCATGCCCCCACCGTCGCTCGGCATCACCGCAGATACCGGCGGGAAACGGCCATCACGTCCCCCGGGACGGGCGTGCGAGGATGGCCGGAAACCCGAGGATCCGGACACACGAAGGAGATGACGCAGGTGCCTGGTACGAACCTCACGCGCGAAGAGGCGCGGGAGCGGGCCCGTCTGCTCGAGGTGGACTCGTACGAGATCGAGCTCGACCTCTCCGGCGCGCAGGAGGGAGGAACCTTCCGCTCGGCCACCACGGTGAGGTTCGACGCGCGCGAGGCCCGGGAGAGCTTCATCGACCTGGTGGCCCCGGCCGTGCACGAGATCGTCCTCAACGGCGAGTCCCTCGACCCCGCCGAGGCCTTCGCCGACTCGCGCATCGCCCTGCCCGGCCTGGCCGCCGGACGCAACGAGCTGCGCGTGGTCGCCGACTGCGCGTACACCAACACCGGCGAGGGCCTGCACCGCTTCGTCGACCCCGTCGACCAGCAGGCCTACCTCTACACGCAGTTCGAGGTGCCCGACGCCCGCCGGGTCTTCGCCTGCTTCGAGCAGCCCGACCTGAAGGCGTCCTTCGCCTTCACCGTCACCGCCCCCGAGGGCTGGACGGTGATCTCCAACTCGCCCACCCCGAAGGCCGAGGGGCCGCGCGGCAGCACCTGGCGCTTCGAGCCCACCCCGCGCATCTCCTCCTACATCACCGCGCTGATCGCCGGCCCGTACCACTCGGTGCACAGCAGCTGGGAGGACGGCAACGGCCGCAGCGTCCCGCTGGGCGTCTACTGCCGCCCCTCACTGGCCGAGCACCTGGACGCGGACGCGATCTTCGAGGTCACCCGGCAGGGATTCGACTGGTTCGAGGAGAAGTTCGACCACCCCTACCCCTTCGCCAAGTACGACCAGCTCTTCGTCCCCGAGTTCAACGCGGGCGCGATGGAGAACGCGGGCGCCGTCACCATCCGCGACCAGTACGTCTTCCGCTCCAAGGTGACCGACGCCGCCTACGAGGTGCGGGCCGAGACGATCCTGCACGAGCTGGCCCACATGTGGTTCGGCGACCTGGTCACCATGGAGTGGTGGAACGACCTGTGGCTGAACGAGTCGTTCGCCACCTACACCTCCATCGCCTGCCAGGCCGCCGCACCCGGCAGCCGCTGGCCGCACGCGTGGACGACCTTCGCCAACTCCATGAAGACCTGGGCCTACCGCCAGGACCAGCTCCCCTCCACGCACCCGATCATGGCCGAGATCCGCGACCTGGACGACGTCCTGGTCAACTTCGACGGCATCACCTACGCCAAGGGCGCCTCCGTCCTCAAGCAGCTGGTGGCCTACGTCGGCGAGGACGCCTTCTTCCGCGGCGTGCAGACGTACTTCAAGCGGCACGCCTGGGGCAACACCCGCCTGACCGACCTGCTCACCGCCCTGGAGGAGACCTCCGGCCGCGATCTGAAGACCTGGTCGAAGGCGTGGCTGGAGACGGCCGGCATCAACATCCTGCGCCCGGAGATCGAGGTGGACGCGGACGGCGTCATCACCTCCTTCGCCGTGCGCCAGGAGGCCCCGGCCCTGCCCGCGGGCGCCAAGGGCGAGCCGCTGCTGCGCCCGCACCGCATCGCCGTCGGCTCCTACGAGCTGGAGGACGGGAAGCTGGTGCGCACCGGCCGGATCGAGCTGGACGTGGACGGCGAGCGCACCGAGGTGCCCGAACTGGCCGGCACCCGCCGCCCGGCGGTGGTCCTGCTCAACGACGACGACCTGTCCTACGCCAAGGTCCGCCTCGACGAGGCGTCCCTGGCCACCGTCACCGGCCACCTCGGCGACTTCACCGAGTCGCTGCCGCGCGCCCTGTGCTGGGCCTCGGCCTGGGACATGACCCGCGACGGCGAGATGGCCGCCCGCGACTACCTGGAGCTGGTGCTCTCCGGCATCGGCAAGGAGTCCGACATCGGCGTCGTCCAGTCCCTCCAGCGGCAGGTCAAGCTGGCCCTGGACCTGTACGCCGCCCCGGGCTGGCGCGAGAGCGGCCTGCTGCGCTGGTCCGAGGCCGCGCTGGAGCGGCTGCGCACGGCCGAGCCCGGCGGCGACCACCAGCTCGCCTGGGCACGGGCGCTGGCCGCCACCGCCCGCACCGACGAGCAGCTCGGCCTGATCGCCGGACTGCTGGACGGCAGCGAGGAGATCGAGGGCCTGACGGTGGACACCGAGCTGCGCTGGGCCCTGCTCCACCGCCTCGCGGCCACCGGGCGCGCGGACGCCGACGCCATCGAGGCCGAGCTGGAGCGCGACCGCACCTCGGCCGGCGAGCGGCACGCGGCGGCGGCGCGGGCGGCCCGGCCGACGCAGGAGGCCAAGGCGGAGGCGTGGGCCTCGGTCGTGGAGTCCGACAAGCTGCCCAACGCCATGCAGGAGTCGGTCATCGGCGGCTTCGTCCAGACCGACCAGCGCGAACTGCTCGCCCCGTACACCGCGAAGTACTTCGACGCGCTCAAGGACGTGTGGGAGTCGCGCAGCCACGAGATGGCCCAGCAGATCGCGGTCGGCCTCTACCCGGCCCTCCAGGTCTCCGAGGAGACGCTGCGTGCCACGGACGCCTGGCTGGAGTCGGCCGGGCCCAGCGCGGCCCTGCGCCGCCTGGTGACCGAGTCGCGCGCCGGGATCGAGCGCGCCCTGAAGGCGCAGGCGGCGGACGCGGCGGCGGCCGCCTGACGCTCCGGGAGCCCCGGAAGGGGGGCGGCGCCCGCGCTCCAGGCGCGGGCGCCGCCCCCCTTCGGTGCTTTTCCCGGGTGCGCGGACTTCTCAGCCGGACGGGACGCCCCTCGGTACGGCCGCATCCCCGGACGCGTTCCCGTCGTCCCGGCCGTCCGCGCCGTCCATGCGGTCGTCGCCGCTCTTCCCGTCCCCGTCTCCGTCCCGGGAGCGGGTGGCCGCCAGGGACCAGCCGATCGAGACGGCGATGGTGGCGGCGATGACCCCGAGGGTGACGGGGATGGGGAGCTTGCCGACGGGGGTCTCGGACAGGATCAGCTTGACGCCGGCGAAGACGAGCAGGAACGCCAGCCCGTAGTGGAGGTAGGTGAAGCGCCGCAGCAGCCCGGACAGGCAGAAGTACAGGCTGCGCAGGCCGAGTACGGCGAAGGCGTTGGCCGTCCACACCAGGAAGGTGTCGGTGGTGATGGCCAGGACGGCGGCGACCGAGTCGATGGCGAAGATCAGGTCGGTGGCCTCGATCGCGATGAGGGCGACGAACAGCAGGGTGGCCACCCGGCGCCCGTCGATCCGGACGAAGAAGCGGTCCCCGTGGTACCGGGAGTCGGTCGGGACGACCTTCTTCACCAGCCGTACGAGCGGGTTGCGGTCGGGGTGCACCTCCTCGTCGTGCGAGAAGGCCATCTTCCAGCCGGTCCAGATCAGGAACGCGCCGAAGAGGTAGGCGGTCCAGAAGAAGACCTGGAGCAGTTCGGCCCCGACGAAGATGAACACCAGCCGGGCGGCGAGCGCGCCGATCACGCCCCAGAAGAGGATCTTGTGCTGGTAGGCGTCGGGAACGGCGAAGAACGAGAAGACCAGGGCGAAGACGAAGACGTTGTCGATCGAGAGGGCCTTCTCGATCAGGTAGCCCGCGTAGTAGGTGCCGGCGGTGTCGCCGCCCTGCCAGGCCCACAGCACGAGGCCGAAGCCCAGGCCGGCGGCGATCCACACCGCGCTCCAGGCCGCCGCCTCGCGAAAGCCGATCACATGGTTGTCGCGGTGGGCGAGCAGGTCGACGGCGAGCATCGCGGCGATGCCGAGGGCCAGGGCGGCCCACACCCACAACGGGACGGCCAGGGACGGATCGTTCAACGGGATCGGGTTCCTTCCGTCGTCTGCGGGTCCGGCCGGTCCGGCGGGCCGGACGCGGTGCCGCGCAGGGGGGTCCAGGGCACGGGGCCCGCCGTGTGCACCGGCGGGCCGCCGTGGAGGGCGGCGGCCTCCCGCAGCGCGCCGGCGTCGACACCGGCGGGGCCCGTACGGGCGGCGACCACCGCGTCGCAGCGGGTCCGGCGGGGCAGGGCGGCGCGGGCCGGCAGGTGGTCGGTGGCCGCCCTCAGTTCGGCGTCGGCGACGCCCGGAAGGCCGGCGGGCACACCGCAGCCCAGCACCTCCACCGCCCCGGTGGCCAGCACGGCGTCGATGCGCTTGCGCGGCTCGGCCGCGG
>NZ_JBKJFM010000233.1:0-5929 GCF_046614825.1 Streptomyces nanhaiensis | reverse complement strand
GGGTACGGGTGCGCGGCGCGCGCTCCTCGGTGGCGGTGGCGGTGGCGGTGGCGGTGGTCGCGGCCCCGCGGCCGCGGCCCCTGCCGCGGCCTCCGGTCTCGCCCAGGTCCTCGACCTCCTCGGCCGCGAGCCCGGCGCGGGTGCGCTCGGCGCGCGGCAGTATCCCCTTGGTGCCCTCGGGGATGCTCAGCGCCTCGTGCAGGTGCGCGGAGGTGGAGTACGTCTCCGGCGGGTCGTTGAAGTCCAGGTCCAGCGCCTTGTTGATCAGCTGCCAGCGCGGGATGTCGTCCCAGTCGACGAGGGTGACGGCCGTACCCGTGTTGCCCGCGCGGCCGGTGCGGCCGATGCGGTGCAGGTAGGTCTTCTCGTCCTCCGGCGTCTGGTAGTTGATCACGTGCGTGACGCCCTCGACGTCGATGCCGCGGGCGGCGACGTCGGTGCAGACGAGCACGTCGATCTTGCCGTTGCGGAAGGCGCGCAGCGCCTGCTCGCGCGCCCCCTGGCCCAGGTCGCCGTGCACCGCGCCCGCCGCGAAACCGCGGCGCGAGAGCTGGTCGGCCACATCGGCCGCCGTCCGCTTGGTGCGGCAGAAGATCATCGCCAGTCCGCGGCCGGTGGCCTGCAGGATCCGGGAGACCATCTCCACCTTGTCCAGCGAGTGCGCCCGGAAGACGTGCTGCGCGGTGTTGGCCACCGTCGCGCCCTCGTCGTCCGGCGCGGTGGCGCGGATGTGGGTGGGCTGCGACATGTAGCGGCGGGCCAGGGAGATGACCTGTCCCGGCATGGTCGCGGAGAACAGCATCGTCTGCCGTTTGACGGGCAGCTGCTGGATGATCTTCTCGACGTCCGGCAGGAAGCCGAGGTCGAGCATCTCGTCGGCCTCGTCCAGCACCAGCGTGCGGATGTGCGCCAGGCTCAGCTTGCGCTGGCCGGCCAGGTCGAGCAGCCGGCCCGGGGTGCCGACGACCACGTCGACGCCCTTCTTCAGCGCCTCGACCTGGGGCTCGTAGGCGCGGCCGCCGTAGATCGCCAGCACCCGGACGTTGCGGACCTTGCCCGCGGTCAGGAGGTCGTTGGTGACCTGCTGGCACAGCTCGCGGGTGGGGACGACCACGAGCGCCTGCGGGGCGTCGGTGAGCTGGTCCTGCGTGGCCCGGCCGGCGTCCACGTCGGCGGGGACGACGACGGACTCCAGGAGCGGCAGACCGAAGCCGAGGGTCTTGCCGGTGCCGGTCTTGGCCTGGCCGATGACGTCCGAGCCGGACAGGGCGACCGGGAGGGTCATCTCCTGGATGGGGAACGGGGACGTGATGCCGACGGCTTCCAGTGCCTCGGCGGTCTCGGGAAGGATCCCGAGCTCTCGGAATGTGGTGGTCAGGATGCTTGCCTCTTCCGTGAGACGCGGGACGGGGGAGCGAGGGCGCACCCCGGGGGAGCGGGGTGGGTCGTACCGCGCCGGACGCCGGCTGCCTGTCGGGCGGCCTCGCGGCGCAGGACCACGGGCTCTCGCTCAAGCGCTCGTACCGCGCGAGCGGGCCCCTCACCGCGATCCGCACGGAACGCCCGGCTGCGTGTCTCCGCAGCCGTCACTCCGCATACGGTCCGCGTGGAGGGCGGTCGTGTCGGAGCCGATCGGGCCACCGACCGGGCATCCGTTACGGGCCCGGGGAACGTCCCCGGAGCCCGGATAACACAGTATGCGCAGAACCCGCTGTCAGGAAGCGGGCCTAATATCACTGTACCCCCTGATCCCGCATCCGCGCCCGGCCGATCTTCGGGTCCGGGCCCCCGCGGAGGCCGCCCCGGACCGCGCCGGACGCCTCCCGGGCAGGTCGGACAGCCTGGCGGCGGGCTATTGTGCCCGGCATGGAGACGTCTGACACATCCCCCGCCGGCCCCGAGGGACCCGAGAGGGCCGAGAAGGCCGGAGGAGTCGGGGAGACCGAGGAGACCGCCGTCCAGGACTGGGCCGCGGCCTCGGCCGACCCCCGGTACCGGGCGGCGGTCGTGGACCTGCTGGGCGCGCTGGCCTACGGGGAGCTCGCCGCCTTCGAAAGACTCGCGGAGGACGCCAAACTGGCTCCGACCCTGGTGGACAAGGCGGAGCTGGCCTCCATGGCGTCGGCGGAGTTCCAGCACTTCGAGCGGCTGCGCGGCCGGCTCGCGGAGATCGGCGAGGACCCCGCGGTGGCGATGGAGCCGTTCGCCGCCGCGCTGGAGGAGTTCCACCGCCAGACCGCGCCGTCGGACTGGCTGGAGGGACTGATCAAGGCGTACGTCGGCGACTCGATCGCCTCCGACTTCTACCGGGAGGTCGCCGTCCGCCTCGACTCCGACACCCGCGCCCTGGTGCTGGGAGTGCTGGACGACACCGGGCACTCCGGCTTCGCGGTGGAGAAGGTGCGCGGGGCCATCGAGGCCGACCCCCGCGTCGGCGGCCGGCTCGCCCTGTGGGCCCGCCGGCTGATGGGCGAGGCGCTGTCGCAGGCCCAGCGGGTGGTCGCCGAGCGCGACGCGCTGTCGACGATGCTGGTCGGAGGGGTCACCGCGGGGTTCGACCTGGCCGAGGTCGGCCGTATGTTCTCGCGGATCACCGAGGCCCACACCAAGCGCATGGCCGCGCTGGGACTGGCGGCCTGAAGGGCGCGCCGCGCCGCCCGGGCGGCGGGGCCCCGGAGCCGCGCCGCCTCAGGCCGCGCCCACGCGCGGCCGGCCGGCCGCCGGACCGCCGCGGTGGCGGGGGCGGGGGCGGACCAGCAGTGACAGCAGGGCCGCCGCGACCAGGGCGGCGACCACGAGGGTGGGAAGCGCGTACCCCGGGCCCAGCACCACGCGCGTGATCACGCCGCCGCCGAAGGCGGCCGCGGGCCCGGTGGCCAGGACCAGGGACCGGTCGCGGAACCGGTCCGCGAAACGGTGGCCGGCGACGAGGGCGACGGCGAGACCGACGAGCGCCGAGCCGAGCACTTCCCAGAGCATTGGGTCCTCCTGCGGGCCGGTGGGGTGCGCATCGGGCTACTCGGTCCTACCCAGGGTGCGCCGAGGACGAAACGGAGGGCCGGGCGGGAATCCCGCCCGGCCCTCCGCACACCGCTCCCACCGGCCTCGCGGCCGGTCCCGTCGCCGGGTTCAGGGGTCCTGCGGACCTCTGTGGATCTCCGTGGATCCCCGCGGGCCCCTACAGGGCCCCGAAGCCCACCTTGCGGCCGCTGGGCTCGCCGATGTCCACGTAGGCCAGCCGGTCGGCCGGGACGACCACCCGGCGACCGTGCTCGTCCACCAGGCTGAGCAGCTGCGACTTGCCGGTCAGCGCCTCGGCGACGGTGCGCTCGATCTCCTCGGCCGTCTGCCCGCTCTCCAGAACGATCTCGCGGGGCGCGTGCTGCACGCCGATCTTGACCTCCACGGCTATGTCCCTTCCGAACGGTTGGTGATTCTCCCTGGCTGAGCCGGGGCGGGGTGCGCGGGCAGGCCGCGCCGTCATGCCAGCAACATTAGCCCTCGCGGAGCCGTCTGCCCGCTCGCGACCGCACGCCGACAGCGAACACCGGACGGTCGCGCGGCGGAGGGAGGCCGCGGGTCAGCCGTGCATCGGGAAGCCCGCGATGCCCCGCCAGGAGAGCGAGGAGATGAGCCTGGTGGCGGTGTCGCGCGGGACCTTCTGCCCGGCGCTCAGCCAGTACCGGGCGGTGATCTGCGCCATGCCGCACAGTCCGACGGCCAGCAGCATCGCCTGGTCCGGGGGCAGGTCCGTGTCCTCGGAGATCACCTCGCTGACCGCCTCGGCGCAGTCCAGGCTCACCTTGTCCACGCGGTCGCGCACCGCGGGCTCGTTGGTCAGGTCGGACTCGAAGACGAGCCGGAACGCCCCGCCCTCGTCCTCCACGTACGCGAAGTAGGCCTCCATCGTCGCCGCGACCCGGTGCTTGTTGTCCGAGGTCGAGGCCAGCGCCGCGCGCACCGACTGGACCAGCGCCTCGCAGTGCTGGTCGAGCAGGGCCAGGTACAGGTCGAGCTTGCCGGGGAAGTGCTGGTACAGCACGGGCTTGCTGACGCCCGCGCGCTCGGCGATGTCGTCCATGGCCGCGGCGTGGTAGCCCTGGGCGACGAACACCTCCTGTGCCGCACCGAGCAACTGGTTGCGTCGGGCCCGGCGCGGCAGCCGTGTGCCACGCGGGCGTGCCTCGGTCTGCTCGATGGCTGTCACGCTCGCCTCCTGGGGTCTCCCTGGAACGCCTCCCGGGCCAGGGCCCGGACCGAGCCCCGGGGGTCCGGGGGCCCGGGGAATCCGGAGAGAGGTCGTCGATTGCTTCCGCGCGCGGGGTGCGCTGCGTCCGCCATCGTACTTTTGGGTAAACCACCTGTGCGTCCGGCGGGCACGGAAATCCGCGCCTCGAACGCGCGATGTATCGGTTTAGCGGTAATCGTCCTCGTCCAGTTCGACGACACGCGCCTGCTCGGCGGCGTCCGCGGGGTTCACCTCCGGTGAGCCGGTGGCCGGCGGCAGCGCGTCTCCGCGGGGCAGGACCTCCGCGTGCTGTTCGGCCGCGTCCGCCTCGGGAGCCTCGACTCCGAACCGCTCGGCCGCGGGCCTCTCGTCCTCGTCCTCGAACCGGTCGAAGGTGTCAGGGTCGGTGGGGTCAACAGACATGACGATCCTCTTTCCAGGCCGAAGGGGTTCCACACGGGCCCGGGAGAGGAGAATTCCGGAGGCGGGGAAGGTGTGACCCCGAACACGTGAGAGCGGCAGTGATCGTCTCGTAACATTGCCCCATGTCATCGACCGAGCAGTCGCAGCCGCAGGCGGCGGCCCCGATCGAGGTCCCCCCTTCGGGCCGGTCGCGCGCCGGGGAGGGCGAGACGCACAGGTCCGTGCCGCTGCCCGGCCTGACGCTGTCGGTGCGCGGGCGGCCGGGCCGGCGCGCGGGACTGCCCGCCGCGCTGTACGTACACGGCCTGGGCGGATCCTCCCTGAACTGGTCCCCGCTGATGCGGGAGCTGGCCGACGAGGTCGAGGGCGAGGCGCTCGACCTGCCCGGCTTCGGCCACTCGCCGCCGCCCGACGACGGCGACTACTCGGTCTCCGCGCACGCGCGCGCCGTCATCCGCTACCTCGACGTCCACGGGCGCGGCCCGGTGCACCTGTTCGGCAACTCCCTGGGCGGCGCGGTCGCCACCCGGGTCGCGGCGGTCCGGCCCGATCTGGTGCGCACCCTCACCCTCGTCCCGCCCGCCCTGCCCGAGCTGCGCCCGCAGCGCACCGCGATCCCCACCGCCCTGCTGGCGGTGCCCGGGGTCAGCAGGCTCTTCGGGCGGATGACCCGCCACTGGACGGCCGAGCGGCGCACCCGGGAGCTGCTGGCGCTGTGCTACGGAGACCCGGCGGCGGTCTCGCGGGAGGAGTTCGAGGCGGCCGTGGCGGAGTACGAGCGCCGCCTGGCCCTGCCGTACTTCTGGGACTCGCTCTCCCGGTCGGCGCGCGGCCTGGTGAACGCCTACACCCTCGGCGGCCAGCACGCGCTGTGGCGCCAGGCCGAGCGGGTGCTGGCGCCGACCCTGCTGGTGTACGGCGGGCGGGACCTGCTGGTCTCGTTCCGCATGGCGCGCAGGGCCGCCGCCGCGTTCCGCGAATCGCGGCTGCTGGCGCTTCCCGACGCGGGGCACGTCGCGATGATGGAATACCCGGAGGCGGTAGCGAGCGCCTTCCGGGATCTGCTGGGAGAAACCGATACGGGCAGGGGTTGACAGTCGTGGGACGTCACAGTCGCCGGGGCCGGCCGGGCAGCGGCAAGCCGACGGCCACGGCCACCGGGCAGCGGCCCACGGCCCGTCCGGTCCCGGAGGAGGCCCCGCGTCCCCGTCCGGCCCCGGCCCCGCCGCACCTACATCCCGAAGGGCGTGCCGCCGGCCCGCACGGCGCGCCGCGGGT
>NZ_JBKJFM010000232.1:0-5943 GCF_046614825.1 Streptomyces nanhaiensis | reverse complement strand
CGACACCCCGCAGGCCGCCGCCGACGCCCGGCTCGCCGGTGACGAGCGGCGTCTGCTGCAGCGCCGCGTCGACGACCGGCAGGCCGAGGAGGCGGCCGTCGCGGCCGAGCTGGCCGCCCCCGAACTGGCCGGTTTCGAACCGGCCGACGCGGAACCGGCCGCCCTCGGAGCCGCCGGCACCGAACCGGTCGGCACGGCGGGGGCCGAGGCCGCGCTGGCGTCGGCCGTGGCGCTGCTGAACACCGCCTCCGCCGCCCACGCCGAGGCCCGCACCCGCTGCGAGCAGCTCGACCGGCTCTCCGCCCGCGCCCTGGCCGACGCCCGGGAACTCGCACCGCTGCGCGAGGAGTACGACCGCGTCGCCCGGCTGGCGGCCCTCACCGCCGGCACATCGGCGGAGAACGAGCACAGGATGCGCCTGGAGTCCTATGTGCTGGCCGCCCGTCTGGAGCAGGTCGCCGCCGCGGCCAGTGCCCGCCTGGCGCACATGTCCGCGGGACGCTACACCCTCGTCCACTCCGACGCGCGCGCCTCCGGCCGCGGCCGTTCAGGGCTCGGCCTGCACGTGATCGACGCCTGGACGGGCAACGAGCGCGACACCGCCACCCTCTCCGGCGGCGAGTCCTTCTTCGCCTCCCTCGCCCTCGCCCTCGGCCTGGCCGACGTCGTCTGCGAGGAGGCGGGCGGACTGCGCCTGGACACGCTCTTCATCGACGAGGGGTTCGGCAGCCTGGACGACCAGACCCTCGACGAGGTGCTGGACGTCCTGGACTCCCTGCGCGAACGCGACCGCAGCGTCGGCATCGTCAGCCACGTCGCCGATCTGCGCCGGCGCATCCCGGCGCAGCTGGAGGTGGTCAAGGCCCGGACCGGTTCCGCCGTACGCCACCGGGTGCCGAAAACCGGGTGACGGCCACCGCGGTGCGCCGCGAGGATGGCCGGTCATGACCCGCGAAGCGCCCCACCGCGACCCCCTGCCCCTGCTCGGCCGCACCGCCCTGGTCACCGGCGCCTCCCGCCGTGCCGGGATCGGCTACGCGATCGCCCGCCGGCTGGTGGCGTACGGCGCGAGCGTCCACCTCCACCACCACGTCCCCCACGACGCCGGACAGCCCTGGGGAGCGGACCCGGACGGCCCCGAGGCGCTCGCCGCGGACCTGCGCACGCTCGCCGCCGACGGCGCGGCCGTCACCCACGGCCCCGCCGACCTCACCGCCCCCGGCGCTCCGGCGGAACTCGTCGCCACCGCGGCCAGGGCCCTCGGCGGACGGCTGGACATCCTGGTCGCCAACCACGCCCTCAGCGGCCGCGACGGCACGCTCGACGAGATCGACGCGGACATGCTGGACGCCCACTGGGCGGTGAACACCCGCTCCACGGTGCTGCTGGTCCAGGCGTACGCGCGCCTGCGCGGCGAGGGGCGGGGCGGCGGCCGGGTGGTGATGACGACCTCCGGCCAGGACCGGGGCGGCGGCATGCCGGGCGAGCTGGCCTACGCGCTGGCCAAGGGGGCGCTGGCCTCCGTCACCCGGAGCCTGGCGACCGCCCTGGCCCGCCGGGGCGTGACCGTCAACACGGTCGATCCCGGCCCGGTGGACACCGGTTACACCACCGGCGAGACCCACGCGTTCATCGCCTCCCTCTTCCCCGGCGGGCACTGGGGGAGGCCGGACGACCCGGCCCGGCTGGTCGCCTGGCTCGCCACCGACGAGGCGGCCTGGATCACCGGCCAGGTCATCACCTCCGACGGCGGCTTCAACCGCTGACGCCGGCGGGTCGGCGCACCTGCGGGCCGCCGGGCACGGAGCCCGGCGGCCCGCAGGCGCGGAAAGGTTTCGGCGGCTTCAGCCGACGGGCTTGAGATGGACCGGCAGGGACTGGTGGCCGTTGGCGATGAACGACGCCTGGGGCACGGGCCCCTCCACCCCGGCGGCCGGCCGGATGTCCGGGAAGCGCTCGAAGAGGGCCGGGAGCGCGATGGCCGCCTCCATGCGGGCCAGGGGCGCGCCCAGGCAGAAGTGCACGCCGTAGCCGAACGCCAGGTGCTCGCGCTCGGTGCGGGTCAGGTCGAAGGCGTCGGCGTCCTCGCCGTGGAGGGCGGGGTCGCGGCCCGCGGCGCCGAAGGCCAGGATGATGGGCTCGCCCCTGCGGATCAGCACGCCGTCGAGGTCGATGTCCTCCACCGCGTAGCGCAGGGGCATGTGCATGATCGGGCCCTCGACGCGCAGCGTCTCCTCGATCACGTCGTCCCAGCTCGCCTTCCCCTCCCGTACCAGGGCGAGCTGGCCGGGGCGGGTGATCAGGGCGTGGACGGCCTTGGCGATCAGGTTGACGGCCGTCTCGCTGCCCGCGCCGATCATCAGCACGAGGGTGCTGATCAACTGGTCCTCGTCGAACGCGAAGTCGCCGTCGCGGGCGGCGATCAGCTCGGTGGTCATGTCGTCCCCCGGCCGGACGCGCTTGACGTCCGCGAGCGCGCGCATGCAGGCCCACATCTCGGCGTAGGCCGCCCGCGCCTCCTGCGGGGAGGCGCCGGTGTTCAGCACGGCGTCCATGACCCGGCGGGTCCAGGCGCGCATGTCGGCGGGGACGCCGAACAGCTCGCAGATCACCTCGTTGGGGATGATGTAGGCGAACTTCGCGCGCAGGTCGACCGGTTCACCCGGATCGGCGGCCTCCAGAGAGGTGATCAGCCCGTCGACGATCTCCTGGACGCGCGGGCGCAGCGCCTCGGTGCGGCGGGGGGTGAAGGAGGGGGCGATCATGTTGCGCAGCCGGCGGTGCTCGGCCCCGTAGCTGGTGAAGGCGCTGACCACCCGCACCCACACGTTCAGGGCCCAGTCCTGGGGTATTCGCTCCAGCTCCGGCCAGTGCTGCCGCGGGTCACGGGAGACGCGCCGGTCGCCGGCCAGGCGCTTGACGTACTCGTGTCCGGTCACCGACCACGCGACCACCCCACCGGGAAGCTCCACCCGCGTCGCCGGCCCCCGGGCGCGGAGGCGGGCCGCCTCGCCGTGGAGGTCGCGTCCCGTGGGGTCGAGGACGGGGATGTCTGGTGATTCCATGGCTGGCCTCCGGAGGTCGTGTCGGACGGTGCGGGGGTGTGCACGGGCGTGGAGCCGGACGCGGAGAGTGCCGGGAAGGTCACCGGCAGCGCCGACAGGCTACGGTGGAAGGGGCCCGGTCGCCAGGTCAGTTCGGAGGCCGGGACGGCCAGCGCCACATCGGGCAGCACGTCCAGCAGCGTCTCGATGGCCACGTCGGTGACGATCTCCGAGACGCCCTGCGCGGGGCACACGTGCGGCCCCGCGCCGAACGCCAGATGGGCGTGGTTGGCGGACCGGCGGTCACCGCCGCCGTCGCGCGGCTCCTGGGTGTTGGCCGCCGCGTGGCTGATGAGCACCGGGACGCCCGGGGGGATCAGCAGCCCGGCGCCGGAGTCGTCGCGCAGGTCGTACTCGTTCGTGGCGTAGTGGAAGCAGAAGTTCGCCATCGGCGACTGCTCCCACAGCACCTCGTTGAGCGCGTCGGAGATGGTGAGGCTGCCGCCGGAGAGGTCGCCGGCGAACCGGTCGTCGGTCAGCAGCAGCATGACGGAGCTGGAGATCCAGGCCGACTGCGGCACGGTGCCCGCGCCGATGAGGACCACCAGCTGGTGGATCATCTCCTCGTCCGACAGCCTCAGCGGGTGGTGCAGCAGCCAGGAGGTCACATCGGCGCCGGGGGAGCGGCGCTTGGCGGCGACGAGCTCGCCCAGGCAGCGGGCCAGGTCCTCGCTGCCCTGCTGGGCCGTGGCGGGCTCGGCGTCGATCATCCGTGCGCAGGCCCGGGCCATCCGGTCCGCCAGCGCGTCGTCGCAGCCGAACAACTGGGTGAACACCAGCGCCGGGAGCCGCTCGGCGTACTGGGAGACCAGGTCCGCCGAGCCGGCGGGGCCGAACTCGCCGATGAGCGCGGTCGCGCTGCGCCGCACGAAGGCGCGCACGCGGTAGGAGTCGACGCGGGCCAGCGCGTCGTCGACGGTCCTGCGCAGCCGCAGGTGCCGGTCGCCGTCGGCGAACAGCAGGCTGGGCCGGAAGCCCATCATGGGGACGACCTGGTTGTCCATCGGGATCAGCCCCTGGTTCAGGGCCGTCCAGCGGCGGGCGTCCTTGCTGAACCGCGAACTGCGCAGCACCTCCAGCGCCGCGCCGTAGTCGGTTACCACGATCGCGGGGACGCCGGGGGCCAGCTCCACCCAGCTCGCCGGGCCCTGCGCGCGCAGACCGGCGTAGGTGGCCTCCGGATCGGCGGCGAAGTCGGGGCCGTACAGCCGCGGCAGACCGGCGGGCGTGCCCGGGGGCCGGTGGGCGGGACAGCCCGGCGGGGGAGCCGTGTTGGGGCCGGAAGGCGGGGTCGTCACGAAACGTGCTCCTGGTAGTGGGTGCGGACGTGCTTGACCAGGGCGATCAGCGCCCGTGCGGCGGAGGCGCGGTCCCGCGCGTCGCAGTCGACCAGGGGGGTGCCGGGCCCCAGGTCGAGGGCCTCGCGGAGCTCCTCCTCGGGGAAGCGCGGTGAGTCGGGGAAGGAGTTGAGGGCGACGGCGTACGGCAGGCCGTGCCGCTCCACCGTCTCCATCGCGTCGAAGGAGGCGTCCAGCCGCCGGGTGTCGGCCAGTACCAGGGCCCCGTAGGCGCCGAGGGCCAGCTGCCGCCACACCGGGGCCACCCGCATGAAGCGCTGCTGACCGGGCGCGCCGAACAGGTACAGCACCAGCTCGGGGGAGAGGGTGAGGCGGCCGAAGTCCATCGCGACGGTGGTGGTCCTCTTGTCCTCCACGCCCTTCAGATCGTCCACCAGCGCACCGGCCTGCGTCATGACCTCCTCGGTGCGCAGCGGCTCGATCTCGCTGACCGCGCCGATCAGCGTGGTCTTGCCGACGCCGAACGGTCCGACGACCAGCAGCTTGGCGGCGGTCTGGACGGTGTCGCGGACGTAGACACCGCCGTCAGAGAATGTTGTTGAGGCCATCCAGGACCTTCTCCAGCACGTCGAGGTCGGTGGGCCGGGCCACCGGCGGGGGCTTGCGCGCGACCATGTGGCCGCTGTCGATCAGGTCCGCCAGCAGGATGGTGGTGACGGACACGGGCAGCCGTACGTGGCCGGCGACCTCGGCCACCGACAGATAGCCGCCCCGGCAGAGCCGGACCATCCTCTGCTGCTCGGGCTCCAGTTCGGCCACCGGCCGGTCGCCGGTCGCGGTGACCAGGGTGACCAGTTCCAGGGCGTGGGTGTTGCGGCTGGGCCGGTTGCGGCCGCCGGTGATGACGTACTGCCGGACCAGGTCCGTGCGTACGCGGCGGGGGGTCATGTCGGGCCGCCCGCGTCGTGGCGGGGCTCGCTGGCCATCTGCCCGCCGAGCTGGGCCACCAGCTGGTGCATCCGGAAGCCGACGGCCTCCACGTCCGCCGCGCCGGAGGTGCCCACGGCCAGGAAACTCCCGTCGCCGGCGCGGATGGTGATGACGTATCCGTCGCGGAACTGCGTCAGGCTCTGCTCCCAGGAGTCCGGTTCGGAGCGGCACAGCCGGGCGCTGGCGCTGGAGGTGGCCTGGACGCCGGCCAGCGCGGCGGCGGTCTGCTCGGCGGTGTCCCGGTCCAGGCCCGGGGTGCAGGCCCGGACCAGGCCGTCCCCGGAGACCAGCAGGGCGTCGTGGACCTCGGGCTGGTCCATGATCTGACCCAGCATCCAGGCCAGCTTCTCGTTGTCGAAGATCATGTCTCGGTGTTCCCTTCAGACCCGTCCGGCTCGGATCCTCCGGACGTCGGCGTGGTGCGCTGGGCGGCCCGTGCGGCACGGGCGAAGCCGCCCAGGGCGGCGGCTGAGTCCCGCGCCGAGCGGCCGGCGGCCGGCCGCTCGGCGGACCGGGGGGCGGGGACTGAGGGCGGTGGCGCGTCGGAGGTG
>NZ_JBKJFM010000231.1:0-6044 GCF_046614825.1 Streptomyces nanhaiensis | reverse complement strand
CGCGCCCTGTCACGCCGCCCGCCCGGGGCGGCGGTACACGCGGGCACGGGTGCGGCCGCGGGCGCGGGCCGAGGGCTCCCGCGCGCACCGGTGCCGTGGGACGGCGTCCGCGGTGGCGGCCGGCGCGGGGGGTGTGGTGGGCACGGTCATCGCGTTGTCGCTCCGTTGCTCCGTCAGGAGGAATGGTGGGGCGGTACGGCCCGGCGGCCGTCTCCGGGGGCGGTCGGTGGTCACAGCAGGTGGCGTTCCGCGACGGGGTGGCCGAGGAAGCCGTGCATCGCGAACTCCCAGCCGTAGGAGCCCGCGTAGGGGAAAACGACCAGATCCCCCGCTCGGACTCGGTCCACCCGCACATCGCGCAGCAGGGTGTCCTCGGGGGTGCACAGCTCGCCGACGACGGTGACGCGCGTACCGGCCGCCTCCGGGCGCGGCAGGCCCTCGGGCCAGCGGTCGACGGGCAGTACGGCGATGTTGTGGACCAGGTCCCAGGAGGTGGGGAGCTGGAAGTGGTTGATGCCGCCGCGAAGCACGGCGAAGGCGGTGCCGTAGCTGTGCTTGACGTCGGTGACCTCGGCCGCGTACCAGCCGCAGTCGGCCACCAGGAAGCGGCCCGGCTCCAGCACCACCCGCACGCCCGGCGGCGGCTCGCTCCGCGCGACCAGCTCGCCGAAGCGTGAGACGTCGAAGGGCCGCTCGCCCGCGAGCTCCTCGAAGGCCACGCCTATGCCGCCGCCGACGTCGACCATGCGCAGGTCCACGCCGTGCTCCCGGGCGGTCGCCGCGCTCCACTCCACGCACCGGCGCAGATGGGCGGCCTGGGCGGCGGCGTCGAGGTTGTTGGAGGCGGCGTGGATGTGGAAGCCGGTGACGTCCAGGCCCGGCAGCCGCAGCGCCTGCTCCAGCACCCCGGGAACGTCGGGCTCGGGCACCCCGAACTGCGACGCCTGCCCGCCCATGCGCAGCGAACCGGTGGCCTGCGCCGGGACGGGCCCGGCGGCGGGGTTGACGCGCAGCGCCACACGGGCGGTGGTGCCCTCGGCGACGGCGATGCGGCTGATGCGGTGGAGCTCCAGCAGGCTCTCGGCGTTGATCGCCTCGACCCCGGCGCGCACCAGGGCGGTCAGCACGGGCACGGACTTGGCGGGCCCGGCGGCGACGACGGGTACGGGGGAGGAGCCGGGGGAAGGGGAGCCGTCCCGCTCCCGGAGGGCGGCCAGGGCCAGCTCCAGCTCGGTGCGGGAGGCGACCTCGAAGCCGTCCACGTACGGGGCCAGCGCCCGTACGACGCCGGGGAAGGAGTTGGCCTTCACCGCGTAGTGGACGGCCGCCCACTCCGGCAGCGCCGCGCGCAGCTCGCGGGCGCGCGCGGCGGCGGCCTCCCCGTCGTAGAGGTAGGCGGAGACGGGCGCCTCGCCCCGCGCCAGCTCCAGCAGCCGCCGGCGGACCGGCTCGGGCAGGACGTCGGCGGGATAGGCGGAGCGCGGGGCGGCGGAGGGCGGGAGAACGATGGACAAGGGCTCTACCTCGCTGGGTGCGGCACGGGCGGGGAGGCGGTGCGGTCGTCCGGTGCGCGGCGTCAGCCGCCGTCGGAAGCGCTCACGTCCCCTCCCTCCGGGTGCGTGCCCGGGCCGCCGGAGCGGCCGTCAAATTAGGCGAGGCTAACCTAATGACTTCTCTCTTCCCGTCCAAGAGCGCCACACGGCCCGCGGGTGCTCGTATCCCGCTTCCCGCGCGGGCCCTCGCGCACGCGCGCCGGAGACGTCGAATCCCTTACCAGCCGGAGCGTTTGTAGTCCTGGGCGCCGACCGCCGACCGCCGACCGCCGACCGCCGACCGCCGACCGCGGGGCCGGGGCGGTTCCGTTCGTCACTCCATGTGCGCAAACCGCCGTGGAACGCCTTCCCCGCGGGCGGCGGGCCCGGCCGCGGCGGCGCTCGCGCGGCCCTGCCGCCCCGGTTTCCGGCCGCCGGGCCGGATATCCGGTGCACCCCGGGAGGAATTCGCGGCCGGGGCGTGTCACGCTTGAAGTCCGCCACGTCGACGACGACGCCGAGCACCCGATCTCCACGGGGGTGCTCGGCGTCATGCGTTTCACGGGTTCCGCAGGGGTCAGCGGAACAGGCGGGACAACAGGAGCCGCACCTTCTAGGAGAACGCGTGATCGAGAAGATCTACGACCGGATACTGCACCGCAATCCCGGCGAGAAGGAGTTCCACCAGGCCGTGTGGGAGGTCCTGGAATCCCTCGAACCGGTCTTCGCCCGGCGTCCCGAGCTGCTGGACGAGTCTCTCATCGAGCGCCTGTGCGAGCCTGAGCGTCAGATCATCTTCCGTGTCCCGTGGAGCGACGACTCCGGGAGGACCCACGTCAACCGCGGTTTCCGGGTGGAGTTCAACAGCGCCCTCGGCCCGTACAAGGGCGGCCTGCGCTTCCACCCGTCCGTCAACCTGGGGGTCATCAAGTTCCTGGGCTTCGAGCAGACCTTCAAGAACGCCCTGACCGGCATGCCGATCGGCGGCGGCAAGGGCGGCAGCGACTTCGACCCCAAGGGGAGGTCGGACGCGGAGGTCATGCGCTTCTGCCAGTCCTTCATGACCGAGCTCTACCGCCACCTGGGCGAGTACACCGACATCCCGGCGGGCGACATCGGTGTCGGCGGCCGCGAGATCGGCTACCTCTTCGGCCAGTACCGCCGCATCACCAACCGCTGGGAGGCCGGCGTGCTGACCGGCAAGGGTGTCCTGTGGGGCGGGTCGCAGGCCCGCACCGAGGCCACCGGCTACGGCCTGGTCGTCTTCACCGATGAGATGCTCAAGACGCGCGGCGAGAGCCTGGAGGGCAAGCGGGTGGTCGTCTCCGGCTCCGGCAACGTGGCCATCTACGCCATGGAGAAGGCGCGGCAGCTCGGCGCCGTGCCGATCGCCTGCTCCGACTCCGGCGGCTACGTGGTGGAGGAGAAGGGCATCGACCTGGAACTCCTCAAGGAGGTCAAGCTGGCCGAGCGCGGACGGCTGTCGGCGTACGCCGAGCGCAGCGGGGCGCGCTTCGTGCCCGACGGCCGGGTCTGGGAGGTGCCGTGCGAGGTGGCCCTGCCCTCCGCCACCCAGAACGAGCTGGACCGGGACGACGCGGCGACGCTGGTCCGCAACGGCGTGCTCGCGGTCGGTGAGGGCGCGAACATGCCGACCACGCCGGAGGGCGTGCGCGTGCTGCGCGAGGCCGGCGTCCTGTTCGGCCCGGGCAAGGCGGCCAACGCCGGCGGCGTGGCCACCAGCGCGCTGGAGATGCAGCAGAACGCCTCGCGCGACTCCTGGACCTTCGAGCACACCGAGGCCCGGCTGACCGAGATCATGCGGCACATCCACGACCTGTGCCACACCACCGCCGAGCGCTACGGCCGCCCCGGCGACTACGTGGCCGGCGCCAACATCGCCGGCTTCGAGCTGGTGGAGCAGGGCATGGTGGAGCAGGGCCTGATCTAGCCCGTAGGGGCGCGGGGCGCCGGGGGCGGCGGAGGAACGGTTCGCCGCCCCCGGCGCCCGCGTCGTTCCGGCCCGTCGCCGGTCCGGGCGCATCGCGCCCGGCGGGGCCCGGCGGGGCGCTACAGCAGGGCGCTCAGGGCGGCGAGCAGGACGGAGACGGCGACGACCGCGCCGTTGACCGCCGCCAGGCGGTCCGGGGAGGTGCGGCGGGAGATGCGGGTGCCCGCCAGGAGCCCGGCGAGCTGCGGCGGCAGGCACACCGCCGCCAGCAGCAGCGCGTCCGCGACCTGCGCGTCGTCGCCGACGGCGAGGAACGTGGCGACCCGCACCACGGCCGACACCAGCAGGACGCGCGTCACCACGGCCCTGAGGTCGTGAGGTGTCAGGACGCGCTGGAGGTGGACGACGAGCGGCGGCCCGCCGATCCCGGTGAGGCCGCCGACGAACCCGGCCAGCAGACCGGCCGCCCCGTCGCGGGCGTCCAGCGGCCGGGATTCGCGGACCGGACCCCGCCGCCCGGCGTCCACCACCGAGAACAGCCCGGCGAGCACCGCCAGCACCAGGGCGCCGGCGGCCACGGCCTCGGGCACACGGGTCAGGGCCACGACCCCGGCGGCCGTACCCAACGCCATGAAGGCGCCGGTCAGCAGGCCCTCCCGGCCCCGGCGCACGCGCCGGTCCGCGGCGGTGAGGGCCGCGCCGGAGGTGGCGTCCAGGACCCCGGAGGCGGCGACGGCGGTCGGCTGGCCGAACAGCAGCGACGCCACCGGTACGAACAGGGTCGCGGGCCCGAAGCCGGTGAGGCCCTTGAGGCCGTGGGCGACCAGGGCCAGGAGGCCGACGGCCGCGAGCTGCTCCGGGCCGACGCTCACGCGTGGAGGCGGTCGAGGAAGGCGAGGAGGTTGGTCCTGGTGCGCTCCGCCTGCTCCTCCACCGTCAGCGACTCCTCCAGCCGCCCGCCGCCGTCGGGGAGCCTCCTGCCGCGTACGTACAGGGAGCAGGCGAGGTCGGCGCACATGTACAGCCCGACCGAGTCGCCCTCGCGCCCGGCCCGGCCGGCCTTGGGCGCGGCCATGAGGGCCACGCCGTCGGCCGGGTGCGTGGTCAGGCACAGCGAGCACATGCCGCCGCCGCGGCGGGTGCGGCCCGGCTGCCGGGCGGGGGAGCGGAGCGCCACGCCCGTGAGCAGGCCGCCGCGTTCGACGACGACGCAGCAGCGGTCGGGGGCCGCGGGATCGCGCCAGCCGAGGAAGTCCAGGTCGTCCCAGGGCTGTTCGGTCAGGTCGCGCGGCAGTGCCATGCGCTTCGCCTCGCCCTTGGAGCAGTTGACGAACGACGCGCGGATTTCCTTCTCGGTCACGGGTCTCATGGCGGGCAGCCAACCATTCGCGGGGAAGCTCGGGCAAAAGGTTAATACTCACGGGAACACCGCGCGCGGGCAGGGCCGGACGCCGGCCGCGGGACGCCGCGTGCCGGGGCTTCCCGACGGTGCCGCCCGGCGGGCCGCCGGACAGCGGTGCCCGGCGGCCCCGGCTGACGGTGCGTCACGGAGGCTGCCGGAGGGGGCGGGCGGGACGGCGGGCGGTGCGCGTGTCTGAACGGCTAAAGGTCCGAAATGATCCAGAATGGTGGAAACTGCTCCATGTTGACCATAGTTGTCCCGTTGCCGAGGAGCGTGGCATGCATGTTCGCGAAGGGCTCCCCGACCAGCCCACCCGCGTCGGCCGCATCGACTGGCCCAAGGAAGGCGACAACGGTACGCACCTGCGCCTGAGGAGCGGGCACGTCGTCGTCTTCGACCGGCAGCCCTGGCGGATCCTGGAGATCGACGAGTACCGGGACCACCCCTGGCCGCTCTCCTACGAGCAGGCCTGGCGCGAGCACCTCGAACTGTGGCGGCACTCGGAGGACCTGCGCCGGATGAACGGACGGCTGAACGCGCAGCCCCCCGAGCGGGCCGACTTCTACAAGCGGCCCGTGGTGCTGGTCCTGCGCAACGAGAACTTCCCGCGCTCCGCGCCCAAGCACTGGTGCGCGCCCATCAGCCACGGCTGGCAGGTCCTGCCGGAGCACTACGCGGTCTGCCGCACCTGCGGCGAACTGCCGCCCTGCAGCAACGGGGAGTACCGCGGGGAGATCGGTCCCCGCGCCGCCGCGCAGAAGGAGGGCGCGGGCCTGTGCGTACCGGCGGGCTGCTGCATCGGCTGCGCGGAACCCATCAAGCCCCGGATGCGGACGGTGCGCTTCCCCGGCCCGAACCTCTGGTACCCCGACCTGGGCGAGGGCAGCGCGGTCTTCCACGCCCGCACCGCCTGCGCCGACCAGGTCGAGTGCTACCGGCTGCAGTGGAAGGCCGAGCACGTCCCCACCGCGCCGCAGCCGACGGCGCCGCTGTGGTCCCCGGGCGCCGCCGAGAACGTACTGCCGCCGCAGACCAGGTTCTCGCCGGACGCGTCCAGGTCCGCCGGGGGGTGGAACGTTCCGGCGGCGAACGGCACGGGTGCGGCGGAGGCCGCCCCCGCGGCGGCGCCCGCCGCTCCGGCCGCCCCCGCCGCTCCGGC
>NZ_JBKJFM010000230.1:0-6095 GCF_046614825.1 Streptomyces nanhaiensis | reverse complement strand
CGCCACGCGGCGGTCACCGCCGCGGGCGCCGCCGCCCTCGTCCTGGCCGTGGCGGGACGCCGGCGGGCCGCGGCCCTGGCCGGGGCGGGATGGCTGCTGGGCACGGCCGAGTTCGCCCGGGCCCGGATAGCGCCGGGACCCCGCACCCGCGAGGAGGTCACGACCATGCTGGTGACCAGCGCGCTCATACCGCCGCTGGCGGTCTACCACCGGCTGGCCGGGACGCTGCGCCACCGCGCCGCCGCTCCCTGGGAGGCGGGCCCGGGCGGCGCGGGACCGAGCGAGGCGCGCTCTGACGAGCGCCCCGACGAGCACCCCGCCGAGCACCCCGCCGCGGGCGGCGGCGGACACGGGGGCAGGGGAGGCACGGTATGACGGCCGTGCGCGCGGTGCTCCTCGACCGCGACGGGACCCTCGTGGAGGACGTCCCCTACAACGGCGATCCGGCGCTGGTGCGCCCGATGCCGGGCGCCGCCGAGGCGATGGCGCTGCTGCGCTCCCGCGGAGTGCCGGCCGCGGTGGTCACCAACCAGTCCGGCATCGCGCGCGGCCTGATCGGCTGGGACGACATGGGCCGGGTGCACGCCCGGATCGACGAACTGCTGGGCCCGTTCCACGCCTGGGCCGTCTGCCCGCACGGCCCGGACGACGGCTGCGCCTGCCGCAAGCCCGCCCCCGCCCTGGTGCTGGACGCGGCCCGGCGGCTGGGCGCGGCCCCCGCCGAGTGCGCGGTGATCGGGGACATCGGCTCCGACATGGACGCCGCACGCGCCGCCGGCGCCCGCGGCATCCTCGTCCCCACCCCCGTGACCCTTCCGGAGGAGGTGCGGGAGGCGCCCGCGGTCGCCCCCGACCTGCTCACCGCGGTGCGCGCGGCGCTGGACGGGCCGTGGCCGCGTCCCGCCGGTGCGGACGGCCGCACTCCGGTGCGGTTGCCGGCGCGCGCCGACCGGCACGCCGACCGGGCCGTGACCGCGGCCGTCCAGACCGCCGGCCGCGCGGCCGCCCGTACCGCCGCCCGCACAGCCACCGCCCGGAGGCCGTCATGAGAGCACTCGTCGCACGTCTGGACAGCTTCGGGGACGTGCTGCTGGCAGGCCCGGCGGTACGGGCCGTGGCCGCGCGCGCCGACCGCGTGACGCTGCTGTGCGGTCCGCGCGGCGCGCCCGCCGGGCGGATGCTGCCCGGAGTGGACGAGGTCGTCGTCTGGGACGCCCCCTGGGTGGGCCTCGACCCGCCCCCCACCGGGCGGGACGGCGTCGAGGAGGCCGTGGAGCTGATCGCCGGGCTGCGCTGCGACACCGCCCTGATCCTGGCCTCGGCCCACCAGAGCCCCCTGCCGACCGCCCTGGTGCTGCGGATGGCGGGCGTGTCCCGGATCGCCGCCGACAGCGTCCACTACCCCGGATCGCTGCTGGACGTCCGCCACCGGCGCGACGAACAGGCGCACGAGGCGGAGGCCGCCCTGGCGCTGGCCGAGGCGGCCGGCTTCCCCCTGCCCGAGGGCGACGACGGGCGGCTGCGGGTGCTGCCTCCGCCCCGGGTGGAGGAGCTGGCCGGGCCGCCGGGCTACGTCGTGCTGCACCCCGGAGCGAGCGTGCCCGCCCGCCGCTGGAGCCCGAAGCTGTCGGCCGAGGCCGTCGGGGCACTGGCGGAGGCCGGGCACCGGGTGGTGGTCACCGGCGTGCCCGAGGAGCGCGAGCTGACCTCGTACGTGGCCGGCCGCGCGGGGCTCGACCTGGGCGGGCGCACCTCGCCCGCCGAGCTGGCCGGGGTGCTGGCGGGCGCGGCGGCGGTGGTCACCGGGAACACCGGCCCGGCCCATCTGGCCGCCGCCGTGGGCGCGCCGGTGGTCTCGCTGTTCTCGCCGGTCGTCCCGGCCGAGCGGTGGGCCCCCTTCCGCGTGCCCCTGGTGCTGCTGGGCGACCAGCAGGCCCCGTGCGCCGGGACCAGGGCCCGCGTCTGCCCCGTCCCCGGGCACCCCTGTCTGGACCGTGTGACGCCGCAGGACGTGGTCACCGCGGTGGAGAAGGCCGCCGCCGAAGGCGGCCGGCAGAGCACAGCTGCCGAAGGCGGCCGGCAGAGCGCAGCCGCCGAAGGCGGCCGGAAGGGAGCCGTATGAGGATCCTGCTGTGGCACGTGCACGGCTCCTGGACCACCGCGTTCGTCCAGGGCCCGCACACCTACCTCGTGCCCGTCACCCCCGACCGGGGCCCCGACGGGCTCGGCCGCGCCGTCACCTTCGACTGGCCGGACAGCGTGGTGGAGCTGACCCCCGAGGAGCTGCGGGAGGCGGACGTCGACCTGGTGGTGCTCCAGCGCCCCCACGAGCTCGGTCTCGCCGAGCAGTGGCTGGGCGGCCGGCTGCCGGGCCGCGACGTGCCGGCCGTCTACCTGGAGCACAACGCCCCGGACGGGAACGTGCCCGAAACCCGCCACCCGATGGCCGGTCAGCCGGGCCTGACGATCGTCCACGTCACCCACTTCAACCGGCTGTTCTGGGACTGCGGCCCCTCCCCCACCACCGTCGTCGAGCACGGCGTCGTCGACCCGGGACCGCTGTACACCGGCGACCTGGAGCGGGCGGCGGTGGTGGTCAACGAGCCGCTGCGCCGGGGCCGCACCACCGGCACCGACCTGCTGCCGCGCTTCGCCGAGGCCGCGCCCCTGGACGTCTTCGGCATGCGGACCCGGGGGCTGGCCGGACGGCTCGGCATCCCGGAGGAGCGCTGCCGCTCACACGAACTCCCCCAGCGGGATCTGCACCGGGCCATGGCCCGGCGGCGGGTGTACGTGCACCCGATCCGCTGGACCTCGCTCGGCCTCTCCCTGCTGGAGGCCATGCACCTGGGCATGCCCGTGGTCGCCCTGGACACCACCGAGGCGTCCGCGGCCGTGCCCGAGGGGGCCGGAGTGCTCTCCAACCGGCTCGACGTCCTGACCGACGCCGTCCGCGGCCTCCTCGCCGACCCGGCATACGCGCGCCACGTCGGCGAGCAGGCGCGCACGGCCGCACTGGCCCGTTACGGGCTGCCGCGCTTCCTGGACGACTGGGAGCGGCTGATCAAGGAGGTGGCCCGATGAGGATCGCCATGGTGTCCGAGCACGCGAGTCCGCTCGCCGCGCTCGGCGGCCCCGACGCCGGAGGCCAGAACGTGTACGTCGCGCAGTTGTCGAAGGAGCTGGCTCGGCGCGGCCACCAGGTCACCGTCCACACCCGCCGGGACTCCCGCGAGCCTCCCGACCGGGTGCCGCTGGCACCGGGCGTGACCGTCGAGCACGTGCCGGCCGGGCCGCCCCGGCCGGTGCCCAAGGACGACCTGCCGCCGTACATGACCGCCTTCGGCGACCATCTGGCGCGCCGCTGGGAGGCACGGCGGCCGGACGTGGTGCACGCGCACTTCTGGATGTCGGGCACGGCCGCGCTGCTCGGCGCGAAGGGCCCGGGCGTGCCGGTCGTGCAGACCTTCCACGCGCTGGGCACCGTCAAGCGGCGCCACCAGGGCGCGGACGACACCAGCCCGCCCGAGCGGATCGACGCGGAGCGGCGGATCGGCCGCGAGTGCGCCCGTGTGCTGGCCACCTGCGCCGACGAGGTCTTCGAGCTGGCCGCGATGGGCGTGCCGCCGGAGCGGACGTCGGTGGTGCCGTGCGGTGTGGACACCCTGGAGTTCAGCCCCGCCGACCCCGCCGGGCGGGACGCCCGCCGCGGCGGCCCGCACCGGCTGCTGGCGATCGGCCGCCTGGTGCCGCGCAAGGGCTTCGACCAGGCGATCGCGGCGCTGGCCGGGATCCCCGGCGCGGAGCTGCTGATCGCCGGCGGCCCCGAGCCCGCGCTGCTGGACACCGACCCCGAGGCGGTGCGGCTGCGGCGGCTGGCCGGGGAGCTGGGGGTGGCGGACCGGGTGCGGCTGCTGGGCGCCGTGCCGCACGAGCGGATGCCCGAACTGATCCGCGACGCCGACCTGGTGCTGTCCACGCCGCGCTACGAGCCGTTCGGCATCGTCCCGCTGGAGGCCATGGCCTGCGGGGTGCCGATCGTGGCCACCGGTGTCGGCGGCCATCTGGACTCGGTGGCCGACCGGGTCACCGGACGGCTGGTGCCACCGGGCGATCCCGGCGCGCTGGCCCGCGCCGTCAGCGAACTGACCGGCTCGCCCGGGCTGCTGCGCCGCTACGGCGAGGCCGGTCGTGAGCGCGCCCTGGCCCGCTTCTCCTGGGAGCGGGTGGCCGACGGCGCCGAGCAGGTGTACGCCCAGGTGGTCGCGCGCCACCGCGTTCCGACGGGGGCGATCCGTTGACGACGGCCAGGACCACCGACAAGGCGGCCAGGGCGGCCGCGAAGACCGCGAAGGCCGCGAAGAGCACCGCCGGGGCCGCCGGGAACGGCACGAAGGTCCGCCGCGCCAGGACCGCCCCCGCCCCCGCCCCGGCGCCGGTGACGCCTCCGGCGACGGGGCCGGGGCCGGTCGTCGGCCACTGCGACGAACTGCTGCACGCCCTGGCGCCCTTCCGCGACCAGGCCGGCACGGCCCAGAGCTGGGGCGAGCGCCTGGCGCGGGTGCTGGCCGGCGGCGGACGGCTGCTGGCGGCCGGGAACGGCGGCAGCGCCGCGCAGGCCCAGCACCTGACGGCCGAGCTGGTGGGCCGCTACCGCGACGACCGTCCGCCCTTCTCCGCCATCGCCCTGCACGCCGACACCTCCTCCACCACCGCGATCGCCAACGACTACGGCGTGGACGAGGTGTTCGCCCGGCAGGTGCGGGCGCACGGGCGGGAGGGCGACGTGCTGATGCTGCTGTCGACCAGCGGCGCCAGCGCCAACCTGCTGTCGGCCGCCGAGGCCGGGCGCGAGGCGGGGATGTCGGTGTGGGCGCTGACCGGGCCCGCGCCCAACCCGCTGGCCGCGGGCAGCGACGAGTCGCTGTGCGTACGGGCGGGCTCCACCGCGACGGTGCAGGAACTCCACCTGGTGGCGGTGCACATGGTGTGCGCCGCGTTCGACGCCGCCCTGGAGGACGTCCTGGAAGGGGGGAGCGCGGACGATGCCGCCGATGCCTGACCCGATGCCCGGCCCTGTGCCCGACCCGCTGTACGGCCCGGCGCCCGGGGCGCCCGCCGCGCCGCTGGTCGTGGTCGGCGACGCCCTGCTCGACCGCGATCTGGTCGGCCGTGCGGACCGCCTGGCCCCGGACGCCCCGGTGCCGGTGCTGGAGGACTGCGAGGAGCGGCTGCGCCCGGGAGGCGCCGCCCTGGCCGCCTACGTGGCGGCGCTCGGCGGCCGCCCGGTCACCCTGGTGGCCGCCCTGGGGGAGGACCCGGCGAGCGTGCGGCTGCGCGAACTGCTGGCCCCCTGGGTGTCGGTGGCCGCGCTGCCCCTGGACGGCGCCCTGTCGGAGAAGACGAGGGTGCTGGCCGGGGGCCGCCCGGTGGTCCGGATGGACCGGGGCACCGGCCGGGCCGCCTCGGGCGGGGGCGCGGCCGTGCCCGAGGAGGTCCGCGAGGCGATCGCCTCGGCCCCGGCCCTGCTGGTCTCCGACTACGGCCGGGGCACGGCGGACGCCGTGCGCGGGCTGCTGGCCGAGCGGGCCGCCCGGGTGCCCCTGGTGTGGGATCCGCACCCGCGCGGCCGCGAGCCGGTTCCGGGCACCCGCCTGGTGACTCCTACGGCGGCGGAGGCCCGGCTGTTCGCCGGACGGCTGGAGGGCGGCCCCGGCGGGCCGTCCGGCCCGGCGACCGGAGCCGGCCCGGCGACGGGCCCGGCGAAGGCCCCCGGGACTTCGAGGACCCCCGAGGATCCGGGTACTCCGGCGGCTCCGAAGGCTTCACGGACCTCGCAGGCCCCGAAAGCCCCGCACACCTCGAAGGCGCCGGGGCCCGCGAGGCAGGCGAAGCCGTCCGGTGAACCGGAGAGCCTGCACACCGCGGCCCGCCACGCCCGGGCGCTGGCCGAGGCGTGGGGGGCCGCCTCGGTGGCCATCACCCTCGGCGACCGCGGCGCGCTGCTGTCCTACGGCGACCATCCGCTGCTGGTGCCCGCCCCCGCGCGGCACAGCGGCGACTCCTGCGGCGCCGGCGACCAGTTCGCGAGCCTG